>JBEDGE010000144.1:0-4754 GCA_041174805.1 Bacillota bacterium | reverse complement strand
TAATTAACCAACTCTACGCCTCTCAGTTATTCAAATCCGAAGGTGTATTAGCGCCCAATGCCACGTTAGCAAAAGTTAGTTTGATGACAGAATCACAAGGTCATGATGTTGGTATTTATATCGTCAACGAGGCCATCGATCAAACCTTTATTGAAAGACATTTCTCCGGAGCAGCTGCTACGGGCGACCTTTATAAAGCATTGTGGTCTAATCAACTCTTATTAGAAGATATGGCAAGATTTGATGCGGGTTTTGGAGATTACGTATTTAAGACTGAAAAAGTCGGCATCGAGGATACAGAACAGTATTATCATCCTGTCTATGATTTAAAAACCAACCAACTGACGTCAACACATCACGATCTAATGCAATTCATTAAAACATTGCACTCTTTAAATACAATTCAAGATTTGTCAGCGCAACAATCGACTTTAGAATCCGTGTTGGATGTGGAAGCGTTCTTGAAATATGCTGCCATGAGTTACCTATCTGGTAATCCAGATGACATGAGAAATTTAACCAATAACACCTATATTTATTTTCATGGTATTACCCACCAAGCCTACTTTATTCCTTACGACATGGATTGGAGTTTAGGCCTGACTTGGGATGAGAACCTTACACAAAAGATGGCGACCCATTCTGCTTTATCCACAAAAGATTCCTTTGATCAAACCATCCGTAATCCACTTTATTGGTACACGATTTTAGATGGCAATGTTAGTCAAGGCAATCGTTATCCGCGGATTGAGGGCTACCAAGAAATTTATCTCCATAATATCCGTGAGGTTTTAGACGGTGACTTTTTTACTACCGAGATGTATGAATCTATGTTTCATGCAAAACAATCGTTGTATGGTCAAGATACTTTCACAATCGAGTCTGCATCCTCGTTTCAAAACATTGATTTATTTCTGTATCACCACGAACAAATTAACGCTGTAAATTAATTCTTTTTTTTAGATTATTAAATGTCAATTTACCGTTGACAATTTTTGCTATTCCGCTGTGTAGACTAGTCGTAGAAAGAAGGAAGTTTTATGAAAAAAGGACTTGTTGAATACGTATTTATTCTTGATCGGAGTGGCAGTATGAGGGGATTAGAGGCGGATACGGTTGGTGGTTTCAATTCTCTAATTGAGAAGCAAAAAGAATACCAAGGTGATGTGCTAGTGAGCTTAGTCTTGTTTGATGATCAATTTGAAGTGGTCTATCACCGCCGTGACATCAAAGCGATTCCAGCTTTAAGCACCAAAGAATATTTTGTGAGAGGTTCAACAGCACTCGTCGATGCCATTGGACGTGGCATCCGAAAGATCGTCAATGTTTATAAAGCCTTAGGTGATGATAACGTTCCTGAAAAAACTGTATTCGTTATCACAACAGATGGTCAAGAAAATGCATCCAAGGAATTTGATTCCCGCACTTTAAAACGCCTGGTTCAACAACAACAAGAAAAGTATGGATGGGAATTTATGTTCTTAGGAGCAAACATTGATGCCTTTGCAACAGCTGAAAGCATGGGTTTTAAAGAAACCAATACCGCCAATGTTAAATACTCAAAATCTGGTATGCGCAGTCAATTTGATGTTATGGAAAGAGCTTTATTTCGTTATCGAAATGATGACAAAAACTTCGCAGATGCCCTCTTAGATATCGAAGGCAACGAAGACGCCAAAGAAAAAAAGAAAAAATAATTCGTTTACGAACCTTATCGAAAAAAGAACTGGGTGGGGGACACCAGTTCTTTTTGCTTAAAAGAAATTAATTATTAGATCGTATCGGAGTCTTTAAATTTTAAAAATCGATAAATGATGACTGCAAGGACACTGCCTAACATCGGACCAATGATATAAACCCATACTTGTGATAACGCTGTTCCACCTTCAAGTAACGCTGGGGCTAGTGAACGAATCGGGTTTAAAGATGCGCTTGAGATCGGACCACCAATCAGAATTAAACCAATAAGCGTAAATGCTACGATCAATCCCATAAGAGGTTGTAAGGGTTTACGTTGAGAAGCAGCTAGAACGGTATAAACCAGGATAAAGGTTAAGAACATTTCAAAGATAATGACGACAATCGCTGTAGTAGGAGCAGAAAATCCACTCGCACCTAGACCTGTGTAAGCATCCGCTTCAGAACCTAACAAGAGTGTGAGTGAGGCAAACAAGGCTCCCAACAATTGACCGATAAAATAAATGCCAAATTGTTTCCAAGACATACGACGATCAAGGACCATGGCTAAACTCACCGCAGGATTTAGGTGGGCACCAGAAATATGTCCAATCGTGTAAATGGCAATCAATGCCCCAGCACCGAATGCAAAAGCGACACCAAGTAAATCTTCTCCTAATCCAAAGGCGAGAGATCCGGTTCCCACAAACACCAAAATAAAGGTCCCGTAAAATTCTGCAAGAAACTGACGAATCGAAATTGTTAGCTTCATCTTATGTCTCCTTGGTAAGTTTAATCACTTTATCTGCGGCTAATTTACCGGTTAATGCACACGTTGGTAAACCTGCAGGGGCAAACGCCCATTGACCGGCTTGAAAGACATTTGGGTAAGGGGTGTTAATCGATTTTGCCACACGGGTGAATAAAAATTCAGAAAGCATCGGTTTATTCGCAAAAGACCAACCGCTTAACGATCCTTCGTGAACGGCAGCAAACTTTTCCATGGTTAAAGGAGAAGCGTGCATCATTTCATAAGCGCCCGCCTTAAGTCCAGGAATCCAAGTTTGATCAAGAATATCGACAAAATATTGATTACTCAGTTGCTTTAAATCTTCGTACCAACCTTGATCGGCAACAAATTTGGTTAATTGATAATCAAGTAATAAGGAGACAATAAATCCTGATTCATCTTCTGGAGCGAGTGTCGGGTCTCGTAAGACTGGAACAGAAATTTCATAGGTGTTTCTTCGGTACCATTCTTTAATCCAATTAAAAATTTTATTTTTGTCAGCGATAAAGGTACCATCTTTTTGTTTGATTAAGTCAATGGAGTGAGCGGTTAAACCATCTAAGTAAGGTGTAAAGAAGGTGTGCATACCAGCTTGTTTGGCCAATTTGCGTTTGGGGTCTTTCACCTTCATAAACACCGTCATCACCGAATCCGCACCCTTACCTTTTTTTGTTTTGGCAATCGCGAGTTGTTGATTCTTGATGAGTTTGGGTTTATTACTTTTCACAACGCGGTGCATTGTTGGTGGACTACCTGCCCAGACTAAGGTTTTATAACGATAGGACTCACCGGTTTTGACGGTGACTAATTGTTGATCGAGATCAATTTCTGTGACTTCAGACTTTAGTTTTAATTCACCTTGATGGTCTTGAAAGAACTTGACCATCGCTTTCACAACTGCACCAGTGCCACCTTTGGGATAATTGTAATCGGTGTAAAGGGAGAAATAAGACATCGCAAAGATTGCCGGTGTTTCTTCAAAGAAGTGTTGAGAAATAAAATCGATTAAAGAAGGATTGTTGGTGAATTTAAGTAAATGTTCTTTAATAGGCGTGAAATAACGTTGGGTTCTTGGCATGGTTACCATAAACTTTAATGCCCAAGGCAAAAGCGTTTTTGTTAAATACGTCATATTGGTGTAGGCATCATCAATAAATAATGGATTTTCAATCCCGTAAAGAACTCGCATTTGTAAGGAAATCTTGACGATATCTTTGCAAATTAAACGAATCGCTTTTTCTTCTTGAGGAAAAAGTTTCATCAAAAACTGGGCGTACGGTTCTAGTTCCACATCTGAAGTAATCGGAACAAAATGTTTACCAGAACCAATGTTGACAGGACTTTTAACAAAATCCAACTTCAAACCAAGTTGTTTAAACATCGGGAACATAATGCCAGAGTTTTCAACCGCTCTTGCCCCGTGATCAAAGGTATATGGACCTGATTTGAAACTCCCAAATAAACCACCGGGTTCTGGACCCCGTTCTAATAACAAGACTTGACGACCAGCTCTAGCAGCATAAGCGGCGGTGGTTAAACCACCCATTCCCGCACCAACGACAACGACATCATATGTTTGATTCATTGAATCTATTTTATCAAAGTTAATTCGTTTCTAGATATCCAATCTTTTCGTTATAATAATGCCTATGAAAAAGAATATAGAAGCAGCGCCTGTGATTGGCGATTTACCTGAGCCACTTACGGTTGATTCCTTAAGACGTTATTGGTCAAAAACGTATAACGAGAAAGGCAAACCGGATTGGGCTCATATTTTTCCTTTCTATCATCCTGAGATGACCTTTCACGACTCGATACAAATTATCAAAGGTCGCGAGCCTTTTCTCAAAATGTGCCAACGCCTAACAAAACGTAGTCAAAAATTAGTGATGGATATTGGTACAGTCACCCAGACCGAAAATAAGTTATTATTCACATGGACAATGACCATCGTTTATAAAAAAGCTCCCAGCACGCCTTTATATGGCGCTACCCAATTAACTCTTCATCCCGATGGTCGGATTCTTCACCAAAGAGATTTCTATGATCTTTGGGGTGACATTTATAACAATATTCCAGTTTGGAAAAAGTTTTATCGTTGGTTCATGAAAACCTTTTTTGGATAAACCATGGCACTAAAACCTGAATTTGAATTTTTGAAATTAGGCAACAAACCCCCTCACCAAACTCAAGCAACACTTGAGGGGAAGTGGGTCCTGATCACAGGGGCTACTTCTGGTATCGGTTTATCCGCAACCCATCGCTTTGCAAAAGGTAAGGCCAATCT
>JBEDGE010000143.1:0-5113 GCA_041174805.1 Bacillota bacterium | reverse complement strand
ACCCCACTAGCAGATGGTTTTCGTTATACCATTCAAGCAAAAAAAGTATTAAAAGGAACGAAGTTGGGTGATTCCATCTCTCATGATGGCATTTGTTTAACGGTCGTATCTAAATCCCTTCGAACGTACGATGTCGAAGTAATGAAAGAAACGATACAAGTGACCGCATTAAAACTTTGGAAAGTGGGTAGTGGCATTAATTTAGAAAGAGCACTGGCTGCTAACCAACGGAATGGCGGACATCAAGTATCTGGACACGTCGATGGCATCGGTAAAATCCTAGACTTAAAACAAGAAGGGATCGCAACCATTGTGACGATTGAGGTTCCTGAAAACCTTACGAAATACATGATTCAAAAAGGCAGTGTTGCGGTAGATGGCATCTCTTTAACGTTAACGAACGTGAACAAAACTACGTTTGCGTTGTGGATTATTCCTCATACCAAATTACACACAACTTTATTAACTAAGAAAATGGGTGATCCAGTGAATATTGAAGTAGACATGCTGGCAAAGTATGTAGAAAAGTTAATGCAAAAATGAAACCACAATTTTCATCTATCGTTGAGGCAATCCGTGCGCTTCAAAAAGGTCAACTCATCATTCTTGTCGATGATATTCATCGTGAAAATGAAGGTGACTTTGTCATGGCAGCTCAATTCGCCAGCGAAAAAACAATTAATACCATGATTACATTAGGAAAAGGTTTAGTGTGTGCACCGATTAGTGAAACAATTGCCAATCAACTTGATTTACCTTTGATGGTAAAAACAAATAATGAAAGTTTCCGTACTGCATTCACCGTCTCGATTGATGCAAAATCAAACTCCACAGGTATCAGTGCAAAAGAACGTGCAGACACCTTAAATTTATTGGCAAATCCCAAAGCAAAAGCGGAAGATTTTGTTCGTCCTGGTCATATTTTTCCACTCATTGGTAAAGCAGGTGGTGTTGAAACTAGACCAGGCCACACTGAAGCTTCCCTTGCATTAATGCAGTTAGCAAAACTTCAACCGGTTGCCGTCATTTGTGAAATCATCCTTGCCAATGGTAAGATGGCGCGTCGCAAGGATTTATTTGCTTTAGCTACGCAACTCAAGATGCCCATTCTTGAAATTAGTCAACTCATGAAACCATAAGGAGGATTCATCATGAAAAAAATTCACATCATCGTCTCCGAATTCAATAATCCAATTCCTGAACAACTTTTACAAGGAGCGTTACGAGCATTTGCAGATCAAAAGTTTCCAAAACAAAACATTATCATTACCAAAGTTCCAGGTGCGTTTGAATTACCCATCGCCGCACTCGCAGCAGGTCAACAAATGCTAACATCTGCGGTCATTTGTTTAGGTGCCGTCATCCGTGGCGAAACCAGCCATTATGATTATGTGTGTTCAGAAACGGCAAGAGGGATTATGAATGTCGGTTTACAATTAATGAAACCTGTTATCTTTGGTGTATTAACAACCGATAATGAAGCGCAAGCAGAAGCAAGAGCAAAACCAGATAAAACCAATAAGGGTTATGAATGTGCGATGGCAGCTTTGTCGATGATTAACGTGTTGAAATCACTTCGTTAACGGTTAATAAAGGTAATTTAAATAATTGCGCTAACGCTGGAAAGGTAATCTTTCCTTGGTAGGTGTTAAGACCACTAGCAAGGCCTGGATCTTTTTTCATCGCTTCTTTAAATCCAAGATTGGCAATCGCTAAACCAAAGGGAAGTGTTGCTTGATTTAAGCCAATCGTAGAAGTACGAGGAACCGCACCTGGCATATTGGCAACACAATAGTGAATCACACCATCCACTTCATAGATTGGTTGATCGTGGTAGGTGACTTTACTTGTTTCTGTACTGCCACCTTGATCAATGGCAACATCGACAATCACAGAACCTTTAGGCATCATTTTTAAGTAAGATTTTTTAATGAGTTTAGGAGCAGCATCACCAGGAATCAAAACCGTAGAAACAACCAAATCAGCATGTTGAATACTTTGAAGGATATTGGTTTCATTGGAAGCTAACATCGTGAGCCGACCATTGGCAAAAGGTAATAGGGTTTCAACTTGATTAAACTTGACATCAATCGCGGTGACTTTCGCTTGCATACCTAATGCAATTTGGGTTGCATTAAATCCGGCATATCCATTCGCACCTAAAACAACGACGTGTCCTGGTTCAACACCAGGAATACCGCCAAGTAAAACCCCGCGTCCACCATACGATTTTTCTAAGTATTTTGCCCCTTCTTGAACTGCTAATCGACCCGCCACTTCAGACATTGGTCTTAGCACAGGCAATCTACCATTGATATCTTTAATCGTTTCATAGGCAATTGAGGTGACTTTATTTTTCAGTAAAGCATCGGTTAAAGGTTTAGCAGCCGCTAAATGTAAAAACGTATAAAGAATTTGATTGGGTCTTAGTAGATTAAATTCTTCTTCCAGTGGTTCTTTAACTTTGATAATCATTTCTGATTTTGCATAAACATCTTGAATGGTTGAAAGGATTTTGCAACCAACTTGAACATATTCCTCATTGCTAAAACCAGAACCAAAACCAGCTTCTTGTTGAATCAAAACTTGATGACCCGCTCTAATATAAGCTTTTGCAGATGCTGGGGTTAAACCAACGCGATATTCTAATTTTTTGATTTCTTTTGGGACACCAATGATCATAGGAGTCTCCTCGATTCGAATTTATTATATCACTCGGATTTAAGTTTACTTGCTTCACCATGTCGGACAAAAAACATCGTGGCAAAACTTAACAAAGCGAAGAAAGTTGAATAAGGGAATAACAGTCTTAAGCCAAAGGCAGTCATCAAAGCACCTGACAATAACGGTGTGAAGATTTGCGCTGCCATCGAAGCAGTGTAATAGTAACCGGTATATTTTCCGATGTTACTACCGGAAGACATTTCCACAATCATCGGATAGGAATTGACATTGATTGCCGCAAATCCTAAACCCGCAACGGGCATGATGATGTAGACAATCCAAGATGTTTCAACCGTTAAGAATGAGCCGACGAGTGTGCCTAATGCTAACATCAGGATGCCCAAGAGAACGGTCTTTTTTCTTCCGATTTTATTCGCCAGCGCAGCAAGAGGCAAGAAACCAATTAAAGCAGCAATATTAGCGACCGTTACTGGTAAAACATAGTTCGTAATTTCTAAAACATTACTGGCATAATCCGTGAACTTTGTGGTCACTGCATTGAAACTAAAGAACCATAAAAAAACCGATACCATGATTAACCAAAAACTTAATTGATATTCTTTTTTTAGTGGCGTCACAACATTATCTTTTCTAGCTTTTTCTTCTTCTTCGGTTTCATAACCTTGTTGAATAGAAATGCGATGCATGTCTTTAACCCAGGCTACTTCTTTTACAATAAATCGGAACAATAATAAGATGGCAATCATGGTTAAAGAAAGCATGATAAAGGAACGAACATACGGTGTGAATTCTTCAGTGGCACCATTAATAATTAACGTAGCAACGATATAACCTAAGACGCCCATTAAATTAATGATCGCGTTAGCAACACTACGAAATGGTTTAGGCGTGATATCCGGCATCAATGACACCGCCGGGGTTCGATAATAAGACATGGCAATCAAAACTATAAATAAGGTGAGAATATATAAAATTAAATAGATTGGTGAAATCGATGTAATCTGATTAAAAATTAAAGTATAACGAACAAAGGATGCATCGAGTTTGCTCGAGAAATAAACCACATCGCCTATCACCGTATAAAGTCGATTGTTTGTTGAAGCGATATCAATAATCGCGTCTTTTAAATTTGCTTGCGTAGCAAAACTATAGGTTTCGTTGGTTTGAGTAATCCCTAAAATACCAGCATCAATGACTGCGGTTTGTTGATAAAAATCTACCAAAGCAACCCCGATAATAAAAATAGCGGCGATGATAATGCCCACAGAAATAAAAGGCGTTCGTTTACCTAACTTAGAGGTTGATCGATCGGATAGGGTACCAAAGAATGGCAAAAGAAATAATCCGAGTAGATTATCAAACGTCATCACGAAATTCGACCAAAAAGGATTTAGACCAAATGAGTCCACTAACATCTTGGAAATAACAGCCTCATAGAATCCCCAAAATAATTGAATGGATAAGAAGGCTAATCCAATAAGGATAGTGCGTTGATAATTTAACTTCATGCTTAAAGGGTTTTAATTTTTATCGTAGAGGCTAAGTTTTCAAGTTCTGTAAGGTTTGTGATATCGCCACCTTCAACTTTTTTGACAGCAAGTGCCATTGCAAAGGCTAAGGATACTTTATGATCGGAGGTCTTTTCAAATTTCGACATATACCCTGCAAGTAATGCATCACCAGCACCAACGGTGTGTTTTACTTTTACTTGTGGTGCTTCAACGTGATAGGCTTTGTTTTTATCAACAAAAATAGCACCATTTTCACCCAATGATAAGAGCACTCTATTTTGAGTAATTTCAGCAACTTTCTTCGCTTGTGGATATAGCTTTTTAATGTCGGTTGCTTCCGTATCTGCTAAGAATTGAAACTCCGATAAGTTAGGCTTAATGATTAAAGGCTTGTACTTGATTAATTTTTTTAATTCTTGTCCTGAAACATCTAAAACGAAATCAATCTTACGTTGAATAATATATTTAACGATTTGTTCAATAAGACCTGTTTTATCATTGGCAGTTGAGGATCCAGAAATTACGACAATATCTTTTGGAGTGATCGTATTTAATTGGTTGAGAAGGTTATTTAGTTCTGAACCATTAATTTCAGGTCCAGCAGCGTTTAATTCTGTTTCTTGATCGTGAATTAATTTCACGTTGATTCTTGATGTACCTTTGATCATCGTTGGACGAAGGTGAATATTTAAATAACGACCCAGTTGTCCTAACATGTAGTCACCGGTGAATCCACCAAAAAATCCAAGGATTGTCGATTTGACTCCTAATGTATTAAGCATCACCGAAACATTAATGCCTTTTCCGGCGGATACCACTCTTGCATCAGTAGAACGATTTAAGCTACCTAATTTTAATTTGGGTAAATCCAAATAATAATCTAAGCTTGGGTTTAAGGTAATTGTGTAAATCATGAT
>JBEDGE010000142.1:0-4951 GCA_041174805.1 Bacillota bacterium | reverse complement strand
CTATTATGCTTCCGTTAAAGATCCTGCTTTGATTCATGAATATGCAGATAGTATTGTTGCAGCGATGAAAACTGGATTGTTTTCTTATGTTGCCCATCCAGATCTTTATATGTTAGGGTATGGCGGTGGTTGGGATGACCATGCCAAAGCAGTTGCGCATCAACTTGCAAAAGCCTCTATTCAGTACAATGTTCCTTTAGAACTTAACCTTGGTGGGATTAATGGTCGAGGTCTGATGATGATTCAAGGGGAGTATCGGTACCCGTATCCTTATGAAGGATTTTGGGCGATTGCCAAAGAGCATGGCGTCACCACAATCGTTGGATTAGATGCCCATGCTCCAGACGCTTATGTAGGCAATAAATATCAAATTCTCTTTGATATCATCGAAAAGTATCAATTAAAAACGATCAACCGTTTAAGTTTCAAGTGATATAATTTGAAAGATTTAAGGGAGTAATATTATGGGACGAGCATATCAAGTGAGAGCTTCATCAATGGCTGCGACCGCTGCAAAGCGATCGGCGTTATTTATGCGTGCCTCCAAAGAAATCTACATGGCCGCTAAATCCGGTACGCCTGATCCGGATAGTAACCTAGCCTTAAGAGCCGCAGTTGATAAATACCGAGCGCTCAACGTCACCAGAGAAGTCATTGAACGGGCGATCAAAAAAGCTGCAGGTGGAGAAGTGGAAGCCTATAACGCTGGTCGTTATGAAGCGTTTGGTCCAGGTGGTTGTTTATTAATTGTGGATACCTTGACGGATAATACCAATCGAGCGATCTCTGAAGTGAGATCGGCCATTACCAAACGAAATGGAAAAATGGGTTCCGTTTTATTTAATTTCACGGAATATGGTCAACTTGTCTTTATGGGTCAAAGCCAATCTGCTGTAGAAGAGCAACTCATCTTGGCAGATGTTGATGTTCAACAAATTAATGTCCAAGGGGATCAACTTGAAGTCTTGGTCAATCCAACGAGTTTTGCCCAAGCCAAAAAGGTTTTAGAATCGATGGGTGTTTCTACCTTTATCGTCGCCGAAATTACCTTACTACCCAACGAGATGGTGACCTTAGAAGGCGAAAATTTGCAACTTTTTAAGCAATTATTAGATGTTTTAGATGAATTACAAGATGTTCAAAACGTCTACCATAACGTTGACTTATAAGGTCAAGTTTCCTCTTGTTTTCATTGACTTTACGGCAATTGATTAGTATTATTTAACTCGGCACTTTATACAAGCATTTTTAAATTTGTTATTTGTAAAGCTGCAGTCTTAGGAGGATGATGTTATGCAACGTCAAACAACATTAGTTAAACCCGCCAATGTTTCAAACAAATGGTATCTTGTGGATGCTACTGGTTTACCTTTAGGTAGATTAGCTTCCAAAGTGGCGCTCATTTTAATGGGTAAAACAAAAGCAAATTACACACCAAATGTGGATGGTGGAGATTTTGTTATCATCATTAATGCTGAAAAGGTTTCTTTATCAGGTAATAAAGTTGAAAATAAAAAATATTATAACAACTCACAATATGTTGGTGGTTTACGTACGCGTACTGCTGGCGTCATGTTAGCCGATTATCCTGAAGAAATGATTGAACGCTCCGTTTGGGGTATGTTACCAAAAGGTAAACTTGGTAAAGTCATGCATGACAAGTTATTTGTTTATCGTGGTCCAAAACACGAACACGAAGCGCAAAAGCCTGAAGTTTTAAAAGTAACTTTATAAGGAGAACCATATGGCAACAAAGAAAAAAGAAATCACCAAGTATTACGGCACAGGAAGACGTAAATCTTCAAAAGCCCGTGTTTACTTAATGGATGGAAAAGGTTTGATTACCGTCAATGGTCGTCCTGTTGATGAATATATGCCTTATGACACCCTTGTCATGGATTTAAAACAACCTTTAGTTATTTCGAATAATGCTGAAAAATTTGATGTTGTTGCTACCGTTAGCGGTGGTGGTTTTACCGGCCAAGCTGGTGCGATTCGTTTAGGTATCGCCCGGGCTTTATTAGAATCAGGTTCTGAACGTTCTCCATTAAAGGTTGCAGGTATGTTAACCCGTAATCCACGTGTTAAAGAACGTAAGAAATACGGTCTTAAAGCTGCACGTCGCGCTCCACAATTTACGAAACGTTAATTTGTTTCCCTCGTATTCTTTTGAATACGTTTGGATCAATACCTAGGATGTACAAACAACCTAGGCGATGGGCCGTTAGCTCAGTTGGTTAGAGCACGCCCCTGATAAGGGCGAGGTCGATAGTTCGAATCTATTACGGCCCACCATCAACGAAAGAAAAACTGTAGTGGAAGCTACAGTTTTATTCTTAAAACACATGATTAAAACTTTAAAAGACAAAGCCTTCATCAAAAAATTCTTTTCCATAAGCTTACCAGTAATGGTACAAATGCTCGTCTCTTTTTTTGTTACTTTTATCGACAATGTCATGGTGGGTGGCATTTCAGATGAAGTTGTCGGTGCTGTTTTTGCGGTCAATCAAATCTCTTTTTTCTTCTTTGTTATTACCTATGGGTTATTATCGGGTGCCGCCATTTATGTCCAACAATTTTCTGGAGCAAAGGACAATTTACACTTACAACAATCGGTTAGATATAAATTATATATTGGTCTACTATTCTTAATAATTTTCATACCTTTTATCTTTATATTTGGTGGTCAAATCGTTGCATATTACACTCGCTCTTCAACCAATCAAGAAGCAATTATTGATCAGGCTCTACTATATTTACCAATCATCATTCTTTCTTATCTACCACTGATGTTTGCCAATATCTATGGTTCTACCTTTAGAGAAATTGGAAAAACAAAGTTACCCGTGATGATAAGTGTTATTTCTCTAATCACAAACGCCACATTAAACTACGTTTTTATTTATATCGTCAAAAATGGCATTGTCGGTGTAGGCATTGCCACTTTGATTGCTAGATTTGTTGAAATGTTTTTGTTGATTTTGATTTCGCATCTTCGTAAAGAAAGATTCACGACAGGCTTATATAAAGATTGGCGAGTTGATCTATCACTTGTTCGAGCGATTAATCGTAAAACAATTGTGATGTTAATCAATGAGACACTTTGGTCAGGTGGCATCATCATGCAACAACTTGCCCTTGCTTCAAGAGTGAATGTTTTATCGACACTTTCGATTGTGGCAACGTCTACAGAAATCTTTGGCATTATTTGGGCAGGTTTAGCCGTAGGTGTTGGGGTGATGTTGGGTAACACGCTCGGCGAAGGTAAAGTAGAAGAAGCTAAATTACTTTCAACAAAATTATTATGGATGGGCATTACGATTGCTTTGAGTTTAGGATTTATCATGTTTTGGTTAGCGCCTCTTATCCCTCAATTATGGACAACGGTCTCGCAAGATCAAAAAGACATGGCGACTGATATTCTTAGAATCTATATGTTCTTCTTACCCTTTTTTAGTATCGCTAATGTGACATATCACACGTTACGTTCTGGAGGTAAAACCTCACAAGCTTTATTATTGGATGGCATGGTGATGTGGTTCGGAACCGTTCCACTTGCTTGGGGACTGGCCCTGCTCACTCATATTCCTTTGGTCTGGTTATGGACCTCCATTCAATGCATTGACTTATTCAAAGCAAGCTTTGGCATCTACCTTGTAAAGCGTTATGATTGGGCAAAAAATCTTACCAATCCTTTCACAAAATCAACCGATGTTGCCACCCTTTCAAATTGAATTCAAGGCGTTGGTTTGCTATCATTAAATCTTGCGGACACTTAGCTCAGCTGGGAGAGCGTTTCCTTCACACGGAAGAGGTCACAGGTTCGATCCCTGTAGTGTCCACCAGATGCCGTCATAGCTCAATTGGCAGAGCAATTGATTTGTAATCAATAGGTTGTAGGTTCGAGTCCTATTGACGGCACCACGTTGCCTATCCGGGGATATGGCGAAATTGGCAGACGCGTTGGACTTAGAATCCAATGGGCAACCGTGCAGGTTCAAATCCTGTTATCCCCACCAACATGGAAATCCTAAATTTATTGATCATCACAACCTTATCCCTACTCATCGTCATTTTTGTGATGATTTTTTTTATTTTAAAACTCGCATTCCAAAGACGTTTTGATGCCCACCCTCAATTAAAATATTTCACCATCAAGGATTTTCCTGAATATGATTTTGATGCGGTCGAATTTAAAAACAAACAAGGTGTTACATTACGAGGGGGATTTTATTATGATGATCGCTTCCAACCTCATCAAAAATTAATCGTTTTCTCTCACGGTATTGGTCCTGGTCATCAAGCTTACACCCATTTGATTATGGAGTTCGTTAAAAAAGGTTTTATCGTCTTTGCATATGACAATATGGGTTGTGGATTATCGGATGGAAAAACCATCAAAGGTATTCCTCAAGCGATTGATGACTTAGGGTCTGCTCTAACCTATCTATTCAAAACCACTTATGCGTCATTACCAATCTCCGTCATGGGTCATTCTTGGGGAGCCTATGCTGCTATTCGCGCTGCAAAGATGAACTTTCCGATTCAACGCATTATTAGTGTTGCTCCATTTAATGATGTTTCTGAAATGTTAGGTAAATACATTTCTTGGATTCGAATTTTTAAACCAATCGTCAGAGTGATCACATGGTTAAGTTTTGGATTTAGAGGTGTTTTATCAACCGAAACAATTATTCGTCAAACAAAAATCAAAACCCTTATTATTGCTGGTGAAAAAGATGATGACATTCCTTTAAAAGGGAATTATGAACAATTTATCAAAAATCAAAATCCTTTGGTGACCCTTTATTTAGCAAAAAAACATCGGCACAATCCGTATTTAAGTTTTCGTGCAGAAAATTATGTGATTGATACGATTCTACAAGGCAGTCAGAAAATGGCAAAAGAGAAGAATCAATATAATATTGATGCTTTTTTCAAAAGTTTAGAC
>JBEDGE010000141.1:0-2775 GCA_041174805.1 Bacillota bacterium | reverse complement strand
ATGGTGCTCTTTAAAATGGCTGTAGGATAAAGTTTTTCTAATGCAGGATCTTCTCGGTGGGAATCTTCAGGACGAATGCCAAAGACCACTTCTTTATTTTCATATGACTTTAAAGCTTTTTTAAATTTTTCAGGTAGTTCAACTTTTAAGCCATCAGCAAAATGAATATGACCTTCTTTATATTTTACATCCATTAAATTCATCGCGGGTGAACCGATAAAGGCGGCAACGAATAAATTCGCTGGGTTGTTATAAATTTCAATGGGTGAACCAATTTGCATCACATATCCACCCTTCATGACCACAATTCGGCTCGCCATCGTCATTGCTTCTGTTTGGTCGTGGGTAACGTAAATGGTTGTAGCACCGATGCTTTCATGAAGTTTGATGATTTCAGCACGCATTTGTACACGAAGCTTAGCGTCAAGGTTGGATAAAGGTTCATCCATTAAAAACACTTTTGCATTTCTAACAATGGCTCGACCTAAAGCGACACGTTGACGTTGACCACCAGAGAGTTGTTTCGGTTTACGATCTAATAACTTTTCAATTTCAAGAATCTTAGCAGCGCGATAAACGCGTTCGCGGATTTCTTCTTTGTTAATGTGGCGAATTTTTAAACCGAATGCTAAGTTATCAAAAACTGTCATATGTGGATAGAGCGCATAAGATTGGAACACCATGGCAATATCACGATCTTTGGGTGGGGTATCATTTCGTAATGTACCATCAATATAAAGTTCACCATTGGTAATATCTTCAAGACCAGCAATCATCCGAAGCGTTGTGGATTTACCACAGCCGGATGGACCAACAAGGACAATAAATTCCTTGTCTTTCACTTCTAAATTAAAATCAAAAACCGCTTGAACCTTATTATCATAGACTTTATTAATATTCTTCAATACAACTTCTGCCATTGTTTTATTCTCCTTGAAAAAAATTATAGCAAGGTAAGTTTAACATGATTTGTGCATTGTGCACAAATCAACCTTGTTTAGTTAATAGTTTTTCAATCAACGTAAAAATAAGGGCATGATCGTGCTGGCGAATATCTAAACCCGTTAAATTAACAAATTGATTCAGGCGATAGGCAAAGGTGTTGCGGTGAACATAAAGTCTTTCACTGGCAACCTTCGCCTTTAAATCACTAGCCAATAACATGGAGGCAGTTTGCATCAAATGCCGAGGTACTTGAGAAAATTCTTCAGCAATATAAGGCGTAAGTACTTGATTACCATCAAAAATCAATTGCAACATCAAATCACCAAGACTATCAACTTTACCTGGATTTTTTTTAATCGCTAATCGAGAAGCGTATTCTCCTAAAGTATGTAGACGGTAAGATTTTAATAGATGGAATTTTAAATTGTATTCTTGTTGGTAGGTATCTAGGAATGTTTGAAGATTCGTTCGACTATCTTGATTTGTAAAAAATGCAACTTGATCTTTATGCAGTCGATGCCAGGTAATCGGTTGACCTAACACATCTTTGATGATCTTACGAAAAGGATCATCGGTAAAGGGAGATTGGCAAATCAAATAATAGCAAATATCTGTTTTCATTCCACTTCAAAAAGATAGGTTTCAAAAGGCCTTAAAACAATATTTAATCCGCGTTTTTCAATGGTCGGATAATTATGTAACATCACAGCATTAATAACGCGATGAACCTTAAATTCAACTTCATACGATCTAAAATTACTCACGACCATAAGCGAAGGTCTACCTTCGTGAATGTAGGCAAAAACATCAGGATTTAAGGCATCAACCAAACTCAAAGGTCCTGATAGTACGGTCTCCATGACTTTCGGTGTTCTTCGCAAAGCAATAGCCTTACGATAAAAGTTAAAAATCGATTTTGGATCTGATTTTTGTTTTGCTAAATTGACTTCACGATAATTTCCGTTGACTTGAATGGAGGGTTCAACAGTGGAAAAACCTGCAAAGGGTTCATCACTCCATTGAAATGGCGTTCTAGCATTTACTCTCGAAGTTCGTCTTAAAAAGCGAAGGATGCTAGCTTCATCCATTCGCTCTGCCGCTTGTTTTGCATATTGAAGAGCAGAAACATCTTTAAACTGGGTTAACTTTTCATAGTCGACATTACTCATACCGATTTCTTCTCCGTTATAAATAAACGGTGTGCCATATAAAAACAACAAAGTGGTTGCCAGCATAGTTGCAGATTCTTTTCGGTAACGTATGGAACCATATTGGGATAGGACGCGAGGATGATCATGATTTAACCAATAAATAGGCAATGAGGCTTGAGGTGAAACGGTTTGATACCACTTCATAAAATTTTGTTTTAATTGCACCACGTTTGTCTTAATTTCATGGTCAGCTTTGTGATCAGAACCAAATGCACCATTTTCCCAACATGTATCAAAGTTAAATACCAAGTTTAAAAAACCTGTTTGAGGATGGATATATCGTAATGACATCTCAGGGGTTACCCCACCCCCGACTTCGCCAATTGTCAATGCTTCGGGATATTTCATTAATACTTCGGTTTTAAATTCTTTTAAGTAGTCAAAGACTCTTGGTAATGATGAAAATTTAGTCGAATCAAGAACCAAACCATCTGCATCGACGGGTAGGGTAGAATTGGTGAAGGTTAAATCCTTAGCTAAATGAGCCAAGGCATCAAGTCGAAAACCATCAACGCCAAGATCTAGCCAAAACTTAGCCACATCGTACATATCTTGTCGCATCGATTTATTTTCCCAATTAAGGTCAGGCATTTTCTTTGAAAAAATTTTTAAGTAATAT
>JBEDGE010000140.1:0-4002 GCA_041174805.1 Bacillota bacterium | reverse complement strand
AACTTCTTTTATAGCAAAAATTCAAAAACCAACTTTCAGAATATTTTTCATCGCCGCAAATTAAATTCAGACCCAACAATCTATTTGGTTGCACCAATGCGAACTGATCCTTCACAAGGTCCTAAGGGTGGCGACATTATTAAAATCCTTCCGCATATTCCTTACCTTGATCCAAAAAACCCTTTTACAAAAGAAGATTATCAAACCTTTCGCTTAAACATTTTAGATAAATTAGAAAGAATGGGCTTAACCGATTTACGTAAACATATCGTCGTAGAAGAACTATGGACGCCAGAAACCATTCAAGATATGTATTATTCAAATCGTGGTTCGATTTATGGAGTGGTTGCAAGTAAAAGCAAAAACATGGGATTCAAGGTTCCTAAACATTCTAAGCTTTATCAAAACGTTTATTTTGTAGGTGGATCTGTCAACCCTGGAGGCGGTATGCCAATGGTGGTATTGAGCGGTCAACAAGTGGTAGAACAAATCGTAAAAAACGAAAAGTAATTAGAGCTTTTTAAGCAATCTTTGAAAACGGATGCGGTTATATCTTTGTAGCCAAATCAATGGCATATTAAACGCAAATGCGTAAATCACCATAATCATCGCAATCCAAAATTCATTAAAAATAAAGAACGTTAAACAAGGTAAGATTTGAAGAATATGTGAGTATTCTGCACGTCTAGTTTCTTCAATGAAATGTTGAATATATGACTTTTGAGTTCCTGCTAAATGTTTCTTTTTAAAGCCTTGATTAAATAAAGTAGCACCATCCGGTATCCATTTTTTCCATATTCGAATCAGTAAGAATTTTTCGTAAAAGATTCCTTCTTTTTCGTACAATCTTCTTCGATACAACCATGTGTCTTTTTTGAATTTGATGTCAGGTGTCCTTAAGGTAATATTTGAAATAACCAGATGAAAAACTGGCCATAAAATAATATTGAGCATGAGCATGAGCCAAGTGGGAACCGGTATCAGTGGAAATATATTCATAAGTCTAAATCTCTACCTTTCCAAGTGACTTTCTTGTTGTTTGAACGAATAGAGGAGCGAATAAATAACCAAAGAAAAAATGATAGATGGATCGGGAATAGCACAATGACAAGTGGTGAGAAATTACCTACTTTTCTACTAAGCAACCATGTGGTTAAACCCACAAATAAATAACCGATAAGGTAGGTTTGATCTTCCCACATAAAAGGAGCGACTCCGCTAAGTAAGGCTGTGAACATCCCCGTCATCCACATACTAATCATGATAAGTAACCATGTTGGAATCAGTTTTGCACCGGTTGCAAAGTTTTTAGTCCAACCTTCAATCAAAGCCCGTATTCCTTCGCCATACATTCTAAAAACGATGACGCCACGACCAGCACGAGATCGTACATTTTTCCCAGTGGATTTCCTTAATGCTTCTCCTAAAACCATGTCTTCTAATACAGCATGTTTAGCCGCTGCGTGACCATCAATTTTCCAATAGTCTTCTTTTGAAATAATTTGACAAGGACCAAAAAAAGAACTGGCGTTGATTTTCGAACCAAGTGGTGTAAATAAACCAGTCGTCATCATCACAATTAAATTAAAAAATAAACTTAAACTTTCATAAGCTTTTTTCATCGTGTGATAAGGTTGAATCGATAACGGAGTTTGGTCTTTGTTAAATTCGGAAAGCATGCCCTCAATACCCTTTGGAAGGATCTTTACATCCGCATCCAAAAACATTAAAACATCACCAGTTGCTACTTTAGCCCCTTGATAACAAGCCCAAGGTTTACCAAACCATCCCTTCGGTAATAGCGGTGCAGAAACAACTTTTGCACCCAAACTTTTTGCAAGGGCTGCGGTACCATCAGCAGAGTTATCATCAACAACAATATATTCATGAATCAAGGATGCTTGTGCTTGAATCGATTGTAATAAAGGTGAGATTCTTTTGGCTTCATTTCGGGCAGGAATGACAATGGATACTTTTCTGGTAATGGATGATTTCGGTGATGTAAGTCGTTCCATTCTCCAAAGTAAAAATAGACCAACCGAACTCAAGCTCACCGATATTGCTAAAACCAACCAGTTCATCATTTCAATCTAACTACCTTCATTTACGCGTTGTTTTTTCACATTCAAATACGAAGCGAAAGTTTGGAAACTGTTTTAGAAGCAACCGTTTAACAGCATCCATTCGATCTGAGTTCTTTAATACAATAATCATTTCTTGATGTAGTTTTTCTTTGATGATTCTAATGTCTATTATTTGTGTATCAAGATTGGCGGTTTTTAAAGTTGCAAGCATGGGTGTTGTGATTTTTTCAACTTCTAACTTGTCCGTTAGCATTGGGTCTACATGGATGGTGAATTCATAACCCCATTTTTGTTTCATTGTTTCTTCTAATTCATCAACCAAGTCATGCATTTTAATGAGGGATTGGGTGGCTGCTACTTCAAGATGAAAGTTCAACATTTGATATTGTGGACCATAATCATGAAACACAAACAGATGGCTTCCTAACACATCTGGGTATGACTTTAAAAAATCACGGATGTTTTCAATCTCTTGTTCATTTAAAGCCTCCCCTAAAACCCTGCGAACGGATTGAAGGAGGATTTGCCAAGCATTCCATCCCATTAAAAGAGAAATTACAAGTCCGGAGAGGCCATCAACGGAAAAGGAAAACAAAGGTTGGAGAAACAAACTTAAAAACACAAGTGTGGAAATCAAAATATCAAAAAGATTATCAATCGCAAGTGCTCGCGTTGATAGTAGCTTCGTTTGTTTGAATAAATAATTTGAATACACATACAAACTAAGTTTGGCAATAATGGCAATAAGGAGGATGAGATAAGCCCATATAGACATCTCAACATTTGCTGGTGTGATAAAACGACGAATGGATTCTATAAAGAATTGTGCGCTTACAACAAGCATCACTACCCCAATCGATAAGGAGGTTAAATATTCCCCCCTGCCATGACCTTGCGGATGATTGGCGTCAGCCTGACGATTAGAAAGTTTTTGACCTATCCAAAATATAAAACCACTCAATGAATCCGAAAAGTGATTAAAGCCATCGGAGATTAAGGCAACACTATTGATCAATAGTCCAATCACCAATTTACCAACAAATAAAGATAAATTAATTGTCATAGACCAGAAAGTGATTCGTCTTATTCTATGCTTACTTAGTGGTTTTAACATTAATTAATTATCTCATAAGTTAAGTTTGAAAATAAACGCCTTGCATGATTTATAATTATCTTGGAGGAAAACTTATGACATTCGGTGGCATACATATTGGTATCATTGATGGCGTCATTGCCGCTCTTGCTTTATTGTTCGGATTATCTGGATTTAAAAATGGGTTTTTTAAAGAAATTGTTGGTGTTGGATCCTTTATCGGTGCTGTAGTTCTTGCATATCTTTTGGCAAATTGGGTTGAAGATATTTTAGTTACGACCCAACTCTATCCATTGCTATTTACGAACTTAAGAAGTTCTGTTTTTACAGGCATGGGTTTATATGAGACTGTGATTGATAGCACGCAACCTGGAGCCCTAGATTTCCTCACAGATGGTTTAACCCAAATTGGTTTACCCGGTTTCTTAGCTTCACCGTTAGCAAATATTTTAATTACTTTTAACGGAACGCTTGGTGACGCACTCGCAACATCCTCGGCTTATTTCATTATTCTCATCTTAAGTTATCTAGGAACCTTTTTAATTGGATGGTTATTACTCTTTATCATTGGTAGTCAATTGGTTAAATTAACCAATGATGTGAAAGCCTTTAAATTTATTGATTCTGTTCTTGGATTCCTTCTTGGCTTAGCTAGAGCTGGTGTTGTGGTTGCGATTGCCTTATTGATTGCTATTCCTTTAACCTTCGTCGTCCCTCAAGTGAACACCTTTATCACACAAGATCTAGCCTTAGGTGAGGATGTCTTCTCCGTTAGCAAATTCATCTATGAATTTGCCCTATCCTTGATTAGTGGATTAATTCCGG
>JBEDGE010000139.1:0-2773 GCA_041174805.1 Bacillota bacterium | reverse complement strand
ATCGTGCCAAGACCACCATGAGCGGCAATGACAGGACCCATTTGGGCATTCACCAAGGTTTTAATACCTGGACGAATTTTCTTTAATTCTTCGGTTAAGTATTTTGCATCTTCTGGGCAATCATTTTGAACAATAAACACTGTGTCATCTTGTTCAACGTACTTCTTAAATGTTTCCAATAAGAAATTTAAGGCGTTCTTTCTACCGCGAGCTTTAATTTTTGGAACAGGAACAATACGACCTTCTGAATTGCACATTAAGATTGGCTTAATGCCTAGGAATGAACCTAATGCAAACTTGGCAGCATTGATACGACCGCCACGATAAAGGTGGGATAAGTCATCAAAAGCCACAACGGTCGTTACTTTGTTACGAATTGCGGTTAAAGCTTTAACCGTTTCTTCTAAGGTCTTTTCTTCTTTTCTTAATAATAAGGCTTTGTGAACAAGTAAACCTTCACCGGTCGAAGCATTAAGCGTATCAAATAATTCAATCTTTTGTTTTGGGTACTTTTCTTTTAATTCCGTCATCGCTAAATTCATGGAGTTAAAAGTTTGAGAAAGATTACTTGAAATACTCATTAATAAAACATCTTTGCCTGCCTTTAATAAAGGTTCAACCACATCAATGACTTCTTGTGGAGCGGGTTGTGAAGTTCTAGGCTTTGCTTTATTCTTCAAGAATTCATTAAACTTAACGGCAGTGATTTCTCTTTCGTCTGGAAAATTACGATAGGTCTTATCGTCGATGGTGACGATCATAGGGACCACATTGAGTTCTAAACTTTGGACAACCTTGAGCGGTAAATCCATGCATGAGTCTGAAACAACTGCAAACTTTGGCATACGTTTCTCCTTGTTTGGGGGATTCCCAAGTTTATAACCTTGAACAATGAAAGAAGGTTATTAGTTCGATTTTATCATAAAAATCAATTTTCTTTCCCTAGAATAAATTCATCTCATGATATGATTATTGGGATAAAACGATGAAAACTCAATGGATGACTCGAAACGCTTTGGTTGCCAGTATATATGTGGTTTTAACCTTGACACCACCTCTTAATACGCTCAGTTTTTTTGCTGTTCAATTTCGGGTTTCCGAAGCATTACTGATCCTCGTATGGTTTCGTAAGGAATATGCAATTGGCATCTTAATTGGTACGTTTTTTGCAAACGTATTTGGACCATTAGGTGCTGGTTTTGCATTACTAGATGCCCTATTTGGTACGATAATTACGCTACTTGCTCTGTGGATCATGACTAAAACTAAACCTCATTTAATTGGTCTCATTGCACCGATTCTACTAAACGGGGTTTACCTTGCCATCTTCTTACCTTTTGCCTTAGCTTTACCTTATAGTATTGAACTCGTTGCCATCACCATGCTCACCGTCAGTCTTGGCGAAGCGAGCGTTTTGTTTGGTTTAGGATTACCATTGCGTTTACTCATTGAAAAACAGCCTTATTTACTCAAATTAATAAGGAATTAGGATTTATGGCATCACCAATCTCATTTAAAATAAAACATCAATCCAAGGATTCTTTAGCTAGAACCGGTCTTTTGAAAACTCATCATGGTGAAGTTAAGACACCAATGTTTATGCCGGTTGGCACGCTTGCGACCGTAAAAAGTTTATCACCTGAAGAAATAACTGAAATTGGTTCAGGAGTCATCTTAAGTAACACGTATCATCTCGCATTAAGGCCTGGAACCGACATTATTCAATTAGCAGGTGGCATTCACCGCTTTATGCAGTATTCAGGACCTATCTTAACGGATTCTGGAGGTTTTCAAGTATTTTCATTAGCCAAGAACCGTGTCATCACCGAAGAAGGGGTTACTTTTCGTAATCATTTAAATGGTGATTTAATGAGTCTAACTCCCGAAATTGCTATTACAAAACAAAAAGAAATCGGTGCGGATATTATCATGGCGTTTGATGAATGTATTCCATTCCCTGCAGAGTATGCTTACGCAAAATCAAGTACCGAAAGAACCTTAAGATGGGCTGCTCGTTGTATCGCCACCCCTCGTGCTTCACATCAAGCATTATTTGGCATTGTTCAGGGGGGAGAGTTTGCTGACCTACGAGAAATGTCTGCCAAAGGAACAACGGCATTACCTTTTGATGGTTTTGCAATTGGTGGCACTTCCATCGGTGAACCAAAACCTGTTTTTTCAAGTATGTTAAAAGCTGCTATTCCGCATTTACCTTTAGAAAAGCCACGATACGTGATGGGCATTGGGTCATTGGATTACATTTTGGAAGCCATCGGGCAAGGTGTGGACATGTTTGATTGTGTCTTACCCACGCGATTAGCTAGACACGGCGCTTTGATGACGAGACAAGGTCGCATCAACATTAAAGATGGCGAATATGAAAAGGACTTTTCTCCGATTGATTCAAGTTGTGATTGCACGACTTGTAAACGATATACACGTGCTTATTTAAGACACCTTTATCGCAGTGATGAACTCTTAGGAAAACGATTAATGTCCATTCATAATCTAAGATTTTTAATCAAAATTGTTGAGGGCGCACGGGTAGCAATCGAAGAAGACCGTTTTCAAGATTATGCTCAAAAAGTTTTAGAAACTTATGGCGATGATCGAGGTTTTTAATGGATATACGTCTTTTTGATTTTCATTTACCACCCGAATTAATTGCCCAATCACCTTCAGAGAAACGTGATCACAGTCGATTACTAGTGTATGACCGTCGAACCAAAACCATCACGCATAAAACCTTTCATCAAATTGGTGAATTTTTACG
>JBEDGE010000138.1:0-5446 GCA_041174805.1 Bacillota bacterium | reverse complement strand
GTTTTAGATTGTTTATTTGCCTAGTATTTAATGTAAAAAGCCATCGCATTTACGATGGCTTTTCAATTGATGATTTAATTCGACGAATTAGATATGAATCGGTTTATCAATGATGCCATGTGCTGCTTCCATCATCATTTCCGCTAGTGTTGGATGAGGATGAATTGTATGCACAAGTTCTTCTGCTGTCGCTTCTAAATTAATGGCGAGTGAAGCTTCGGTAATCATTTCAGTCGCAGATGGTGCCATGATGTGAACACCGATGATTTCGTTATAAGGCTTGGAGACAATAATTTTGACCAAGCCATCTTTTTCATTTTCACCCATCGCTTTACCATTGGCTGCAAGCGGAAAGGTAGAAACTTTATAATCGATACCTTTGGCTTTAGCTTCTTGTTCAGTGACGCCGACCATGGCAATTTCAGGGAACGTATAAATGCCACTGGGAATGGCGTGGTAATCCATCTTAGCGTCTTTACCTTGAATATGATCAATGGCCACAAGACCTGCGTGAGAAGCAACGTGGGCAAGCATAAACTTACCGGTGACATCACCAATTGCGTAGACATTTGGAATCGAGGTTTGCATATGTTCATTGACTTGAACACCGGCTTTTTCCATCGCTAAGTTGAGTGAAGCAAAACTATTTGTATTCGGTTTCATGCCAACGGCCATCAAGACTTTATCTGCTTGAATTTCAATGGTTTTGCCATCTAATTCATAACTCACAGATCCAGAAGCAATCGCATTCACGGAGGCAGAAGTAATAATTTGAATACCATCTTTGGTAATCTTCTTTTGGAAAAGATTACGTAATTCTTCATCCACGGATGAAAGAATCGTCGGCAGTCTTTCGATCACGGTAACTTTTGTACCTAAAGAATTGAAAATGGTAGCAAATTCTAAACCAATGACACCACCACCGACAATCACCAGTGATTGTGGCAAGGTTTTTAAATCTAAAATTTCTTTACTCGTTAAAACAAAGCCACTTTCAAAAGCTTCTTTGAGACCGGTAATAGGAGGCATGATCACACTTGCACCTGTTGCAAGAATCAAATACTTTGTTTCGTACGTTTCTTCGCCAACCTTCACGTGATTGGCATCTAAGACTTCAGCATATCCTTTAATAAGGGTTGCACCATTCTTTTTAATTAAAGAAGATACACCACCCGTTAAACGGCGGACCACGGAGTCTTTGCGTTTCACCATGTCAGGAAAATTAGCGGTAAAGGAATCTGGTTTAACATCAATACCGTAGTCTTTTGCATGTTTAAATTGTTCAAAAACTTTGGCAGATTTTAAAAGGGTTTTCGTTGGAATACAACCCCAATTTAAACAGACGCCACCAACATTATCTTTTTCAACAATGGCAACTTTTAAACCAAGTTGACCAGCTTTGATTGCTGCAACATAGCCACCAGGTCCACCGCCAACGATGAGAACATCAAAATTTTGCATCGGGTTCACCTAGCTTAAGAACAAGAATATTTGCATTGGGTCCGATAATAATTCTTTAACTTTGAGTAAGAACCGACCACCATCCGCACCATCAATAACACGATGGTCAATGGTTAAGGATAAAGGTAAAACATCACGAATCACAATTTGATCACCTTCAACCACGGGCTTGCGGTAGATACTACCAACACCTAAGATCGCGAGTTCGGGGTGCTTAATCACGGGTGTACCGAGTTTAATACCGGTTGTTCCATAATTGGTGATAGAGAAGGTACCATTTTGTAACTCTTCTAGTTTTACGGTTCTTGCACGTGTGGCAGCACCAAGGGTTTCAATTTCTTTAGCTAAGGTCACAATCGATTTTTGATCAGCGTTTTTAACATTAGGGACGATCAGACCATCTGGTGTGTCAACGGCAACACCAATATTGATAAAGTCCTTATACACAATTTCTTCTGCTTCATGATCAAATGAAGCGTTAAAAATGGGATAGTCTTTTATCGCCATGGTGACTGCTTTAACGATGAATGGTAAATAAGTTAACTTGATACCTTTTTCTTCTAATTTTGCTTTTTGTGATTTACGGAATTCCACTAATTTGGTGACATCAATTTCATCCATTAACGTCGTGGATGGGATGACTAAATTGGCAGTATTCATCGATTTTACAATCGCTTGACGTAACTTTGAAATCTTCACGCGTTTCACGCCTTCTTTTGGTAAGGCTGGCATGGAAACGGATTGGAAAGCAAACGTTGATGTCGCTGGAGATTGGGTTGAAGAACCCGTGGTGGATTTTGCAGCAGCTTGAATATCTGCTTTCATAATCCGACCTTGTTCACCCGATCCCTTGAGTTTGGTGATATCAACTTTTAAATCAGCTGCCATTTTACGTGCAACTGGGGTTGCTAACACTTTACCTTTGTTTTCAACCGCAACCGTACTATTTTCAAAACCTTCATTTGAGCTAGCGATTACTTCATTAGAGACAACAACTTCACCCACAACCGCAGCGCCTTTTTCTTCAGCGGCTTGCTTCTTCACTTCTGGTTTTGGTGCTTCTTTTTTTACTTCAGCTTTTGGCGCTTCTGTAACAGTGGCAGCCCCTTTGCCTGAATCATCAATGATGACAAGCGTTTCACCAACATGAATCGTTTGACCAACTTCAGCTCCTAATTTGGTGATAACACCAGTAACAGGAGCAGGAATTTCTGCATTAACTTTGTCAGTTTCAACGACGCACAAAACATCGCCTTCTTTAACTTTATCGCCAACTTTAAAGAACCATTTTAAAATTTGTCCTTCATGAAGGCCTTCACCAATATCCGTAAATTTAAAGTCGTACATGGTTTACCTCCTTAAAGTTTAAACGACATGAGTTTTTTAATTTCGTAACTAATTCTCTTCACATCTGGAACGTGGTGGTATTCACCGCGTGCAAGTGGAACGGTAATGTCAGGACTTGTCACACGGGCTGGAGCGGCTTCGAGTGATAAGAAGCAGTTTTCAGTGACGCGCGTAATAATTTCTGAAGCAACACCTAAAGTCTTAATCGCTTCTTGGACCACAATTAAGCGTCCAGTTTTGCGAACCGATGCATAAATCGTTGGGTAATCAATTGGAGCAATCGAACGTAAATCAATGAGTTCAACACGAACCCCTTCTGCTTCTAATGCTTTGACAGCCTTGAAAGTATCATGGACCATTGCACCCCAGCTAACCACAGTTAGATTAGGATCTTTGGCAGCATAGAAAACCTTGGCTTTACCAATTGGAATTAAATATTCATTTTCGGGCACTTCTTGTTTAAAGGCGCGATAAATTTTCTTTGGTTCTAAATAAACAACTGGATCCGGATCTTGAATCGCAGATGCAAGTAAACCTTTCGCATCATATGGCGTTGCTGGATAAACAATTTTTAAACCAGGAATATGGGCAAATAAAGTTTCAATTGCTTCTGAGTGGTGTTCAAGTGCGCGAATACCACCGCCCATGGGTACGCGAAGCACCATTGGAACAGTGAAACGACCGCGGCTACGATTGCGCATGCGTGCTGCGTGAACAGCTAATTGGTTAAATCCATTGAACATGAATCCATCAAATTGCATTTCAGCTACAGGCTTTAATCCATTGATTGCCATCCCAATTGCGGAACCAACAATTCCCGCTTCAGAAATGGGGGTATCAAAGCAGCGAAGTTCGCCAAATTCTTTTTGTAAGCCAGCAGTGACACGGAAGACACCACCTTCAAAACCTGCGTCTTCACCGAAGACGACAACGGTTTTGTCTTTTCTCATTTGTTCGAATAAACCAGTATTAATTGCCTGTAACAATGTCATTTCTGCCATGGTTATTTACCTGCCGTTTCTTTCACAAAGTTTTTTAGATATTCTTTTTGTTCTTTTAATTCGTCGGTAAGTGTTGCATACGTGTGATCAAAAACTTCATCGATGGTCACAATTGGACCTTCTTTTTCAACTTTTTCAAAGGTCGTTTTCACGTAAGCTTCTAATTCTTCGTCTAACTTTGCTTCTTTTGCATCGTCCCAGAGACCCTTTGATTCCATGTAAACCTTGAAGCGAATGAGTGGATCTTTTTTCTTCCATTCTTCAACTTCTTCATTTTTACGATAAATGGTTGGATCGTCAGAGGTTGTGTGAGGACCAAGGCGATACGTAAATGCTTCAATCAATGTTGGACCTTCACCTTTACGGGCGCGTTCCGCTGCTTCTTTAACAACAGCGTACATCGCTAAAACGTCGTTACCATCAACTTGAATACCTGGCACGCCAACTGCTACTGCTTTTTGAGCAAGTGTTTCAGCTTTTGTAGCCTTACGACGAGGAGTAGAAATCGCCCATTGGTTATTTTGAATAATGCCAATCATCGGTGCATCATACGTTGCAGCAAAGTTTAACCCTTCATAGAATTCACCATGCGAAGTACCACCATCACCAATATAGGTAACAGCGATTTGTTTGTTGTTCTTTAAAACTTTTGAAGCATAGGCCAAACCTGAAGCATGACCATATTGAGAACCGATTGGAATATTAACAGGTAAAACGTTGACATCATCAGGAACGCGAGAACCACGTTCGTTACCAAACCAGTATAAGTAGATATTTTCTAAAGGAACATTGTGATATAACATCGCAGCGTGTTCACGGAAAGCTGGGGAGATCCAGTCATTCTTATCAAGCGCAGCCATGGTGCCGATTTGTGCGGCTTCTTGTCCTTGGACCGGAGCAAAGGTTAACATTCTTCCTTGACGTTGATATTGGAGTGCGCGAATATCAGCGATACGCGCCAACTTCATGGTCCGATACATCTTAAGAAGGGTTTTTTCATCAATTTTGGGTTCGTATTCTGGAGCAATTAATTTGCCCTTTTCATCTAAAATCGCAAAGCGTTGTTTCTTTTGCGGGTCGAATTTACCTAAAATCATCACAATTCTCCTTTTCTATATGCTAGTGAAATCTTTTTTTGCTAGCATACAAAATATACTCAAAATCCTTTTGAATAGCAATAGTTTTAGTAAAACAATCAACTCTGTGAAAACATTTTTTAATGTAAGCGTTTTCCCTCCATGCTATGAAAGTATTGTCCATTAAGTTTATTCGTTTATATAATAGATGCATGATTATTTTAACCGGACCTTCGGCAAGTGGTAAAACAGAAATCGCCAAGATTCTTTTTGTTAAATACGGAATTAAAAAAGTGATCACCCATACGACTCGACCCATAAGACCAACAGAAATACCGGAAGTAGATTATCACTTTGTTTCGGAAGATAACTTCAATACGATGAAAGCTCAAAATGGATTTATTGAAACAACATTTTACAATGGCTATCAATATGGAACGTCAAAAACGGAAGTAGGCGATCAAAAAGTTTTAATCGTGGATGCGAACGGTTTAAATGCATTTGTTAAATTACACAATCCTAGATTCGTCACATTTTTTATTCAAGCAAATGAAATTACAA
>JBEDGE010000137.1:0-5874 GCA_041174805.1 Bacillota bacterium | reverse complement strand
GTCTAGGCAAATCATTATTAATGATTTCATTAATATGAAGGATCAACAGTGGTGGTTGAATTTCTATGCGAGAAGTACGTATTACCGTATTAAAAACAAAGCGCTAAAAGAATTGCTTAGTTTTTTTAAGTAAGATGAAATTATTCCTTTCTATTTTAATGCTTATGATGATTTTTCAGGAAGACGGCGGTGGAGGTACATCGGAGTATCGTCGTTATCAAAATCTGATGATACCACCGTATTCTATAGCGGATGGAACACGAGCTTCCTTTCAGTTCTTTAACACATATGGAGATGATATTACCTTAGCATGGAGACTTTCAAATTCTAAATATCATGAAGTTTTGGTGTACATTCAATCCTTTTCCCCAAGGATGATGATTCAAAAGACACTAGACCTTCCTGGTACATTATTTGATGGGGGAGTTGCCAGCTTGAAGCTTTATGCATCAAGGGCAAACTATGCGAGCCATATTAATATCCAAGTGCATCCCCGTCAACATTTCCTAGTACAAGATCTATCTGCTAATTTTTTATCTAGTCCAACGATTACAAGATTAGATGGCAGTGGATTGATTATGTATGAACATGAGCATTTAAGATTTGAAGGAATGGCAGTCGAGCAATTTCATCAGACCTATGGAAGGTTAAACCTTTCCAACATGAAAATGCGAATATTAACAGTATTGGCAAAAGAGATTGAAATACGCGATGCTCGCCTCTTAATAGCCAACCACCCTAGCCTGGAAGGATTAAATTTAATCTCAAACGAATTTCGCAGTATCCCCTTAAATCTTCAACTGATTGGCGATACTGTCCAATTCTTCTTTCCTCAACTATATGTCCATCCAAAAACCCTGATGCCCAGTCAGATTCCTCTTCAAGATTACGTTCCGACCTACCACTTATTTTTCCCAATTGTTGCGTTTGAAAGTTTAAAAGAACAACGGATGAAGATTGAATTCACCTTCATGCACTTCCATCAAATTCGCATTGAGTATTCCTTTCAATATCTTGCAAACATGGCGTTATTTGGTGGATGTATCTCCAGTACCAATTGCGTAAAAATTTATGCATAGTCTATTCTTCATATTTCCAGGTTTTATTTTAAGTTTATCGTTATTCCATTTCAGTATGGTTGTGCATCGATTTCAAACGGTCTTTGATTCCTTAACGCCAAGTGTGATTCAGAGATACGTATCAACATCCATCGAAGAATCCCTGATTCAATTTTGGCTAGATCCTCAAACTATTCGAAATGGAATTCAAACCTATTTTCAATTACAACTTACCGAGGAAGTGACCGATTACACTCTTGAATTTGAATTCTATCAGACCAATCAAATCAGCCGATGTGAATCTCAATGCTATGGCGTTCAAACGACATTACGTATTCATTTAAAAGTTCAACCCATCTCATTTTCACGACACTATCAATTGGTTTTTCTATGAGTGATGTCGAACAAGCTCGCATCTTTCTAGAACATTCAATCCTAGGGCCTTTGTTATTGCGAGAGGATGTCACCGACATTACGTATAATGGGGAGTCTCTTTTTTATCAATCAACGATGGATGGAAGAAAAAAAGCGCAGTTACTAATGACGTATAAAGAGGCTTACCAACTTATAAAACAATTAGCTAATTTTATGAATGTACCTTTTACATATTTAGATCCCATCGTTGAAATGAGTGTGATGCGTTATCGCATCTTTGCAGTGGGGCCATCGATTAGTCGTAAACATTTTCAACCTTCGCTTTCGTTTGCCATTCGAATTCATGCTTTACCAGGACAAAATTTATACCGTTTTCTTAATGAAAATAGTCGATGGAGACAATTGTTTCAATTTTTAATCTCTCAAAGAGTTTCTTTTGTGATTGCAGGAAAAACAGGGTCCGGTAAAACCCAATTACAAAAAGAATTACTTGGATTAATTCCCCAAGCACAACGGGTGATTGTTCTTGATAATATTCTCGAACTTGATGGGATAGATATTCCTCAACTAGATGTAACGATATGGCAAATTTCAAGGTCATATGATTTTCAACAGATGATAACAGGAGCCTTACGATCACATCCTGATTGGTTATTGATTGCAGAATCAAGAGGAGAGGAATTTAAAGAAGTTTTAAGATCAGTCAAAACAGGTCATCCAATCATTACCACGCTTCATAGTGATGATATCGATCATATTTACGCACGCATGATAAGCATGTTATTAATCGGTGAATCTGTTTCCCTTCATGATCATTTACTCAATGAGGTAAAAGATGCCTTTCCAATCCTCATTCAACTTGAGTCATCTATTACAGACAAAGCATTAGAAAGAAAAATCAAAGTGGTCCAAATTCTTCATGCTCGTCAAATCTATCGTTTTGATGAGTCGATCACAGAACAAGACGTTAACCAATTGATCCAAACATGGTAAAACGAATTTTATATGCTTGGTTATTGACGATACCTTTGATGGCATTTCTCGTTTGGTTTATACCGATGTCGATGTTGATGATTATTTTCTTTATGGCCATTTGGATGATATGGTTTTACGTTTTAGAGTTCTGGAAACGCGAATGGAATATGAATCAAGTTGATGAAGAAATGTATTATTGGTTACAAAATTTTATCACCACGCTTTCAATTAAAAAAACGATTACAGAAACCTTTGTAGATTTATCCCAACGTTATCAATTACAAAAAGTGCAATGGCTTCAATCGTACACCAGTAACGATGTAATGCAGAGTATCATCAATTTAAAACAACGCTTTCATAATCCTATCTATGATATCTTTGCCTCTACGCTTGGTTTTTATGAACAACAGGGTGGTGATGTCATGTCTTTATTTGAAAGTATTTTGTTACAAACACGCCTAATGGAAACTAGACGGATTGAGGTTTACCGTTATACCAAAAGATACTTTTTTCAATGGTTATTTTTATGGATGCTGAATCTGCTTATTCTAATTTTATCCAAACTTTCGCTACCTGATTTATACACAATTATGGAAGATACCATCATCTTTCAAATGTTAATCGCCTTGATACTAGCTTTGATACCGATCTCGCAATGTCTTTGGTTTTATCAATGGGTACAAGTCAAAAGAAAATTAAGATGAAATTCAATCAAACTAGTCTATTCATCATCACTTTTTTAATAGGTATCATTTTTTACTTAAGGTGGTTGGCCTGGAATTGGCTTTATATTGGATTGATTGTCGTTGTTTTTATCGTTGTTTTATTCATTTGGCGATGGTTACAAGAACAAGTGAAAGTTGAATCTTATGCGCGATTTTTACAAAAACAAATGATGGATGCCTATGGCCTGATTAAAGTTTTAATTCTTCAAGGGCAAACGCCTTATCAAGCGATGCAAACCACATTACCTTTTCTTGACTCGACTTTAGCTGAAGCATTCCATGGCTTACTGATGGATATCGATCTAGATAAATACCTTCAGCCCTATTTACATTTTGCAAAAAAATTTCAATCCTTGATGATTGAACAACTTTTATTTTCTTTATATCAACTAGAAAATCAAGGTGGTGATGGAAGACAAATTCAACAATTTCAATATTTATTTGATCAAGTTGAACATCAATTTTACCAGCAAGAACTTTTACAATTTCACGAAAAAATGCAACAACAAAATAATTTAGTGATGATTGCAACCGCATTGATTGCCATCACATTATTGGTGGGTGTCATGCAAATGATTGGAGGTATGCTTTATGGCATCTAAATGGGGGATGATTTTATCGCTTATCCTTGTGATTCAGCTCCTATTAATAACAGGGGATATCGCTATCATTCAAGCTCGACATAGTCATTTGCAATCCTTTGCGACCACGATGGCTCAAAGGATTTCCTTAGAAGGGGGATTATTTCCATCCCACCAAACATGGGCAAGCACAGAAGGTCTAACCTTAACTTGTATTGCCTACTGTCAACCGCAATTTGGCGATACGTTGTCGTTTAAGCTTGAAACGATTGTCAATCCCTTAATTTTGAGTAGTGATCCAAAAACGATGGCGATTGTGCGCCATACGGTGATTGGAATTTATTACTAGAAAGGAGCATTATGGCTGAATTAAAAGGTCAAATTCTTGGTATTTTGTTAGTCCTAACGATTTTTGGCGCGATGTCGGTAGCCTTTACTGGGATTTTCAACACTGCGGCGAGTAATATTGCTAGACAAGTTTCTGAAACCTACGCTGTCTAATGGTAGAAAGGGAGTAGGTAATCCTACTCCTTTTTTTCTTGGTGCTTTTGATTGATAATGGCTTAGGATTATGCTATTATTTTTTTCGCGTAAATCTACGCTGCTGCCTACTTAGCTCAGCGGTAGAGCAACCGGCTGTTAACCGGTTGGTCGAAGGTTCGATCCCTTCAGTAGGCGCCATGGCCCGTTGGAGAAGCGGCTTAACTCACCACCCTTTCACGGTGGCATTCATGGGTTCGAATCCCATACGGGTCACCAACGTAACAAAAAAATCTACTTCGGTAGATTTTTTACTTTAAGTAAGTTGATTGTGAATGGATGATGAATCGTTTATGGTAATTGGAAAGAGGACTTATTATGAAAACTATCGCTATCCTTGTCGCCGATCTCTATGATGATAATGAACTTTACTACCCTTATTTCCGTTTACAAGAAGCTGGTTTTGCTGTGCATTTAATTGGCGCAATCAAAGGTCAAGCATATAAGAGTAAACATGGGATGCTAGCCACCAGTGACTTATCAGCCAAAGAAGCTAATCCCAATGATTATGCTGGGTTAGTCATTCCAGGTGGATTTTCCCCTGATTACATGAGACGTTCGAGTGAAATTGTTACGTTTGCCAAGGCATTCGCCGATGCAAAAAAGCCAATTGCAGCGATATGCCACGGACCTTGGTTGATGGCGTCGGTTTGTGATTTAAAGGGTCGAAAATTAACGAGTTTTTATTCCATTAAAGATGACTTGGTTCATGCTGGGGCGATTTATGTAGATGCTCCGGTGGTGGTCGATGGTAATTATGTTACCTCAAGAACCCCAAAAGACTTGCCTGTTTTTTTACCAGCATTTATTAAATTAGTGCAAGGTTAGTCTCGTAATTCAACACGTACGTCTTTAACAATTGGATAAGGATAATCTTTTCCAATTTCAAATTGGTACATTCCCATTTCCAGTCCGTTAATCGTCCATGGTTGATAAAGAAGTGGCACGGGAAGTCTCGATAATGCCGGTAACCAATGGTGAATATATTCCCCTTTTTCATCATATTTTTTAGCTTGTAAGGTGACATTAAAAATACGATCTTCACGAGGGTCAACACCAACGCCTGAAATATATTGCCAATTTCCATAATTGCTCGACACATCATAATCAATTAAATAGTGTTCAAATAAAGCAGCTCCCATTCGCCAATCGAGTTTGAGAATCTTCGCCATAAAACTGGCAACATTTTGTCGACCACGATTCGACATCCAACCTGTTTGAAATAACTCTTTGAGATTGGCATCAACCAGTGGATATCCAGTTTTAGCCTGTAGAATCGCTTGTTGATAGGTTAGGTTTGCTTGCCAATTCTTTTTGACATTCATGATTCCTTCTAGCAAGAAGAAGCGATTGCCTTGTTGTAAATGAAGGTAATAAAAATAATCTCGCCAGAGTAGTTCAAACCAAATCCAATACGTAGATTGATTTTTCTTGATGGTTTCTTCAACCCTTTTTAATTCCCAGTAAATTTTCCTTGGTGAAAGCAATCCCAAAGATAAGGCTGGAGATAACTTACTTGAATCCTCAAATCTCAACATATGATTTCTTGTTTCTTTATAGGTTAGGACATATTGATTCTTAAAAAAATATTGGTTTAAATGAATAAGCGCGGCATTCTCA
>JBEDGE010000136.1:0-2554 GCA_041174805.1 Bacillota bacterium | reverse complement strand
CGGGACCATAATCTGAAATCATGAATAAACCAAGTTCTTTACCCAATTTACGATGATCACGTTTTTTTCTTTCTTCTAGCATTGCCACATATGCATCTAAATCTTTTTTGTTAAAAAAAGCTGTGCCATAAATCCGTGTCAATTGTTTGTTTTTGCTGTCACCACGCCAATAAGCACCAGCGGTGGTTAACAACTTAAAGTTTTGGTTGTAACTGGTATTGATAAAATGTGGACCTAAACATAAATCGGTGAATGCACCTTGTGTATAAATGGAAATAGTACCAGTTAAGGCTTGAATCATTTCCGTTTTATAAGGATCATCTTTAAATGATGTCAGCGCCTCTTGTTTAGAAATTTCTTTTCTGGCAATCGGAAAAGCTTGCTTTGAAAGTTCAAGCATTTTGGCTTCTATTTTTGGAAAATCTTCTTCGCTAATGGGTTGGGAAAGGTCCATGTCATAATAAAATCCTTCATCAATCGCAGGTCCAACACCAAATTTTGTTCCAGGATATAAGGCGATGATGGCTTGTGCTAATAGATGTGAGGCATCATGACGTAGCATCATTAAGGTTTCAGGATCTTTATCTGTGAGCAATTTAAATTGACCATCTTTAGGAATTGGCCAATACAAATCAAAAAGCTGACCATCTAATGCGTACGCTAATACGCGTTTTGCTAAAGAAGGTGAAATTTGGTTTGCCACATCTAATCCGGTTGTACCAGGTTTTAGATTCATAGTTTTGCCATCGGGTAGGGTAATGATCATAAGTTCTCCTTTAAATAAAAAAACGTCCATTCATAAGGACGCTTGTTGTGCGTGGTACCACCTTAATTTACATGCGTTGGGCATGTACACTCATGGCTCTTAACGCGAGCTAACGTTACGTTTTCATACATAGAAGTGGTGATGTGGAATGGGATGCGGTTAAGATTTCACCAACGCTTCTTAACTCTCTATACGCGATGTCACTTCACAAGGCTTCTTCAACGATAATTTCATTATATAACGAATTTTTTGAAGTGCAATTATTTAAGGGAAAATGCTAAATTTGCTGCGCCAATAATACCTGCGTCTTGACCAAATTGAGCCAAAGCAAGTGGAATATGGGGGACAGAAGCTTGTAGTTCTTTCCAAAAGTAGTCTTTTGATTTCATCACGCCACCCGTAAGAATAAAGGCTTTCGGTTGATAATAATGATCAACCCATTTTAAGAAATCTGTGACATATCCTAACCAACTTTTGAAAATAGGTTTGACTAAGTTATCCCCTTTACCATAGCGTTCAAAAAAGGTTTTAGCATCAGGAACAGAGACACCATGAAAGGATGCCAAGTGAACAATCCCTTGACCACTCGCCACTTTTTCTAATTCTTCATATCCATTCCCTAAGCGAACCAGCATATGTCCAGCCTCTTCAGAAGAATGCCTTAATGTATGATTGGCAACAAAGGCTGCGCCGATGCCTGTGGAAATGGTGATAAAGTAACTTGATTCTAAAGCTTTACCAAACCCTAAGTTACCTTCAGCAACCGCTGCCATAACGGCATCGTTTTTGATGACAATCGGTAACCGGTAAGTCGTTTCCAAAAAGGATTGAAGGGGAACATGACGGATGCCAATATTGGGAAGAATATCAATCCCACCTAAGACGTCAACTCGTCCTGGAACACCACATGCGATTGCATGAATAATAGGTTGCTTTTTTAACAGCGCATCAATACTTTTTTTAACTTGATTTAAAAAAGCCTGAAGATCATTTAAGGGCGTTGGTTCAACGACGAGTTGAACAATTTGATAACGTTCATTTACTAACGCTGCTCTTAGATTGGTTCCGCCAATATCAAGGGCAATGACATGTTTCATAATGCTTCTTCTTTGACATCCTTTAAGGTTAATATTTTCATGAAATTCGTCGAACCAACACCAGTTGGAACGCCACCCGTTAAAAGAATATTTGCACCTGGTTTTAGACCGATTTGTCGAGCTTTTAGAATCGCAAATGCTTCCATGTCTTCAATAAATTGCGGTAACGTTTTTGCATAAAATGCATAAACACCCCACACTAAACCTAATGACAATACGGTTTCACGACGGTCGCTGATGGCAAAGATTGGACATGATGGTCTAGCTTTAGAAATCCGACGAGCAGCCCCACCTGTTTCTGTAAAGGTAATAATCGCTTGAGCGTTGATTAATAATGCAGTGTTTGCCACTGAGTTTGCAATGGCATCAGAATTGATTTTTTTACTACTTTCATACGCTTGATTGGACATTTTAAGATAGTCCAATTCTTTTTCCATGGTTTGGGCAATTTTTGCTTGCATGTTCACCGATTCAACGGGATACTTGCCACTTGCCGATTCTGCGGACAACATCACCGCATCGCTACTTTCTAAAATAGCGTTAGCAACGTCAGAAACTTCTGCTCTAGTGGGTCTAGGCATATTGACCATGCTGTCTAACATTTGTGTTGCTGTGATAACAGGTTTACCAACGCGTCGACACATCGATACAATTCTTTTTTGAACAATGGGAACTTGCTCAGCGGCAATTT
>JBEDGE010000135.1:0-3019 GCA_041174805.1 Bacillota bacterium | reverse complement strand
GATTCCTAGCTTACTGCTTGGTGGATCATCACCAAGGAGAAACTATGTCATTTACGAATTTAGGCTTATCAGAATCTTTATTAAAATCGGTTGAAAAAGCTGGTTATACCGTTCCTACACCAATTCAAGAAAAGGCAATTCCAGTTTTAATTGCTGGAAAAGATGTTTTGGGTACCGCGCAAACAGGTACTGGAAAAACAGCAGCTTTTGCATTACCGATGATTCAATTACTCGCGGGTTTACCAAAACTTGAAAAACGAGTGGTTCGGGCCTTGGTCATAGTTCCTACTCGTGAACTGGCTGTGCAAATTCAAGAAACCTTAATGCAATTATCTCGCTTTAGCAATTTAAGAATTGGTATGTTCTTTGGTGGTGTTTCAAAATTTGGCCAAATCAATGCTTTAAGACAAGGTGTTGATATTGCCGTTGCGACACCTGGTCGCTTACTTGATTTAATGAGAGAAAGAATTTTTCATCCTTCCCATATTAAAATGGTTGTCTTAGACGAAGCAGATCAAATGTTAGACATGGGTTTTTTACCTGATGTAAAGACGATTTTGGCTTCCATACCTAAGCCAAGACAAGCAGCATTATTTTCTGCAACCATGCCAGAACAAATTGCAAATTTAGCAACTTCCTTTTTACATGATCCTGTGAGAATTGCCATCACACCCGTCAGTCAACCTTTACAAAAAATCAATCATCAAACGATCAAGATTGAAAAAAATCAAAAGTTGTCTTTATTAATGCACCTCCTCAAAAATGAAGCGCTCAAATCAGTCTTAATTTTTGTCCGCACCAAACGTGGAGCAAAGCGAACAGCCTTAAATTTAACCCATCAAGGACATCAAGTTGTCGAGCTTCATGGTAATCAATCCCAAGCCCAACGACAATTTGCGATGAAGAAGTTTAAGGAAAAACATGTTCGTATTTTAGTTGCCACAGACTTAGCCAGTCGCGGTATTGATATTGATAAGTTATCACACGTTATCAACTTTGATATGCCTGAAACTGCTGAGGCATTTTTACATCGAACTGGAAGAACGGGTCGTGCCGGATTTTCTGGTGATGTTATCAATTTAGTTTCAAGAGAAGAAAATAGTTTACTCCATATGATTAATCGTCATACCGGCTTAAATTTAAATCCGCAACCTTTAAAAGATTTTGTTTTTGACCCAACCCTCGTTATCCACGGTGGAGAAGATTCGAGTGATCGTTCAGGATTTGCTCGACACCGCCGACCAAGCGGTGGCAGTCAAGGACACTACCCTTCTTCGAGTGGACCAAGAGAACCTCGTCGCGCTTATGGCAATCGCTCTTACGGTGATCGACAAGACAAACCTAAAAGTGAAGGTTATCGCGATAATAGTTCATCAAAAGGTTCGAGTTATGAACGGCCTGCAAGTACGGATGCTAAACCTTCATATGAAAAATCTTATGCTTCTAAACCATCTTGGGGACAACGTCCTCAACGCAGTGGTTCACGTCCTTCAAGATTTCCACCTCGAAAAGACGGTTTTAAAAGAAACCCTTAATTAACGCTTGTTGTTAGATTCAGCGACTTGAATACGATTTAAGGCTCTAGATAAAGCAGCTTTTGCTCTCGCTTCATCAATCTTTTCAGTCTTTTCTTTTAATCTTTCTTCTGCACGTTTCATAGCATCTTTGGCTCTGGTTATATCAATTTCATCTGCTCGCTCAATTGCATCAACAAGTAAAATTGTTTGATTTTTTTGAACGGAGAGCACACCACCTGAAACCGCAAAGTATGTTGTTTTTTTATCGACAATCATATGCATAGGACCGGTTTTTAGAATGGTTAATAATGGGGTATGGTTTGCTAAGATACCCAATTGACCTGCTGTGGTCATCACGCTTAAAAGTTCGACTTGACCGTCGTAAACTTTTCGTTTTGGTGTAATGATTAACACAGGAAAATTCATCTTATTTTAAGGTTTCTGCTTTCGCGATTGCATCTTCAAAAGTCCCGACATAAAGGAAAGCACCTTCTGGTAATTTATCACCTTTTCCATCCAGGATGAGTTGGACACTACGAACGGTGTCTTTAATTTTGACAAACTTACCGGGAATGTTATTGAACGGTTCGGCGACGAATAAGGGTTGTGACAAATAGTTACGAACGCGACGTGCACGGCCAACGATCAATTTATCTTCATCCGATAATTCATCAACACCTAAAATGGCAATGATATCTTGTAAGTCTTTATAGCGTTGTAGTACTTTTTGAGCACCAACAGCCGCTTGGTAATGTTCTTTACCAACGATATTAGGATCTAGGGCAAGTGAAGTTGAACCTAAAGGATCAATGGCAGGATAAATACCTAACGCAGCGGTTTGAGTGTCCAAAACGGTCTTGGCGTCTAAGTGAGCAAAGGTTGCAGCAGGGGCTGGGTCTGTTAAATCGTTAGCAGGGACATAAACTGCTTGGACAGAAGTAATCGATCCATCCTTTGTAGAAGTGATACGTTCTTGTAATTGACCCATTTCCGTAGTTAAGGTCGGTTGATAACCAACTGCAGAAGGCATACGACCTAATAAGGCAGACACTTCACTACCCGCTTGCGAGAAACGGAAAATGTTATCAATAAAGAGTAAGACGTCTTGTTTTTTCACATCACGGAAATATTCCGCTAACGTCAAACCCGTTAACCCAACGCGCATCCGGGCACCAGGTGGTTCATTCATTTGACCAAAGACGAGTGCAGTTTGTGGAAGAACATTCGATTCTTTCATTTCCCGATAGAGGTCATTACCTTCACGAGAACGTTCGCCAACACCGGCAAACACAGAAAGACCTTTTTGTTCAAAGGCTATGTTGTGAATTAATTCTTGAATTAATACGGTCTTACCAACCCCAGCCGATCCGAACAATCCAATTTTTCCACCTTTAAGATAAGGGCAAATTAAATCGATGACTTTAATTCCGGTTTCTAAAATATCACGACTCGTTTTTTGATCTGCGAAGGTTGGCGGTTGGCGGTGAATCGGCATTTTTGGA
>JBEDGE010000134.1:0-11083 GCA_041174805.1 Bacillota bacterium | reverse complement strand
TCCTTAATGTTTGTGCCAATCGCAGTGCAAATTCCTCGGTATATTGTCGTTGCCCAATCGGGGATGATTGATACCTATTTTGCGCATATTTTCCCTTTAATTACGATGCCAGTAGCCATGTTTTTAATTAAACAATTTATTGATCAAATTCCTAATGATTTTATCGAAGCAGCACGGATTGATGGTGCCAGTGAAATGCAAATTTTCTTTAAAGTCATCATGCCGATGATTGCCCCTGCCGTTGCCACCGTTGGCATCCTTGCCTTCCAATTAATTTGGAATGATACTTCCACATCGACTTTATTTATTAATGATGAAAGTTTAAGAACACTCGCTTTCTTTTTACAAACGTTAACGTCCGGTGTTGGCAATACTGTGGCCGGTCAAGGGATGGCTGCGGCTGCTTCACTATTGATGTTTATTCCAAACTTAATTTTATTTGTGATTTTACAAAGTCAGGTGATGTCGACCATGGCACACTCGGGGTTAAAGTAAGATGAAACGTTGGCTTTACCTTCTTATTTTTGCAAACCTAGGGTTAATGATGCCTCAACGAACAGTTTTACCAACGCTTGCAGATAATGGTTTACCATACCAAACCTATACGTATGCAAGTTCAAGACAACAACTGATTCAAACGCAAGATGCCTATTTACCATTGTCATTAACAACCCAACTTGGTGAATTTACCTTATCTTCACCTCAGGATGTTTATGTCGATAGCCAAGACACCATTTATGTTGCCGATAAGGGTCGAAAATCCATCATCAAATATAACTTACAAAATGATGAGGCCATTGAAATTGGATTAGGAATCTTAAACGAACCTACCGGTGTCCATGTCGATGCATCAGGATCGATTTATGTTGCGGATTTTGCAAATAAAAAAGCTTATCAATTTGTCAATGAAGAAGGCGAATATGTCATTCAAACTGAGTATGAAAAACCTCTTAACTCACCATTCTTCGGAGAAGGTGATCCCTTTGATCCAACCAAAGTTGTCACGGATCGTGGCGGTAACGTCTATCTCTTATTAGCGGGCAACGTCAATGGTCTTGCCCAATTCAAAAACAATGGTGAATTCTTTGGTTATTTTGGTGGTAATCGCATCCCTGCAACCATCGAAAACACGATTCGGTCTTTATTATTTGATGAAGAAACAAGACGTAATTTTTTCCAAATTATTCCCAAGCCGGTCTACAACCTCAGTATTGATCAAAGTGGTCTCATTTTAACCTCAACGAAGGATCAAGATGGTTATTTAAAACTGAATATTGCCAACGTCATTTACAACCAATCTGTCTGGGGATTTGATACCGTGGAAGACATTGCAGTTGGTCCTTATAACACGATTTATACCTTAACCTCAGAAGGATATATCGTGGAATATGACCCGAATGGTTCAGTGTTATTTTTATTCTCGGGCCCAGATGCAATCGGTCAAAAAGGATTATTTAAAAGAGCAAAAGGGATTGCGATTGATTCTCGCAATAATATTTACGCAGTCGATGAAGCAACCGCTGCCTTACAAATTTTTATCCCCACTGATTTTGCAGATTTAGTTCACGAGGCGATTGATTTATATTTTGATGGCAAATACGCAGAATCGTTAGTGCCTTGGCAAAATGTTTTAAAAATGAATCGGCTCTTTGATTTGGCCAACCAAGGTTTGGGTGATGCCTATTATGCCCTTCAGGAATATGAATCAGCATTAACTTATTACCGACTAGCTAGAGATACGCGTGGTTATTCGAATGCTTATTGGGAAGTTAGAAACCAATTCTTACTAGCGAATGGAAACACCTTCGTCATTCTGCTCATCATTCTTGCAGTGCTTTATGCAATTCGAAAATTTATTCCTGGGTTTGTTTGGTTACAAACGCAAGTTTCCAACTTCAAACAAAAAGCCAATGTACCAACTTGGTTAAATGAATTACGGTTTCCATTCCAAGTCTTTGCGAAACCCGTTGATGGTTATGATGATATTAAACGTCACAAAACCTTTAGTAACCGTAGTGCTCTCCTTTATTTAATTGCTTTCTTTGTCACGTATTTAATTTGGATTTATGAAACGAATTTTTTATTCAATGGATTAATCACTTCTGAAATCAATATTATTGAACAAATCATTGGCGTCTTTGTTCCTTTTGGTTTATGGGTCATTAGCAATTACTTAGTCTGTTCGATTCGAGATGGTGATGGCAAATTAAGTGAAGTTTTCCAAGCATCCGCATTAACCTTATTGCCGATGATCATTACCTTCCCAATCCTCACGGTGATTTCTCATGGGTTAACCGCGAATGAAAGTTTTATCTATGAACTTATCTACGGTATTGGTGTAAGTTTTACCGTTATTTACATGTTTATTATGGTTAAAGAAATTCATTTCTATGACATTAAGCCAACCTTTAAAAACATACTCATCACGATTTTCACTGCGATTATGTTGCTTGCCTTAACCTTAATTATTGTCTTCTTACTCGGAGAAGTTTACCAGTTAATTGCCGATATCATCCAGGAGGTGAACAGCCGTGTTTAAGTTATCACGCCTCATCATCCCGATGATTTTCATCCCTGTATTAGTCGTCACCACGCGTGAAGATCCTACGTTGCTAGTGGCGCCACGTGTTGATAATTTTGCTTTCATTGAAAATCAATTATTAAGTAGTTCAAGATATACCCAAGTCGAGGAACAAAATGAATCGGTCTTAAATCGATTTGAAGAAGATTTCAATTTGCAATATACCAGCGAACAACTCGACATCCTTGGATATGAATTGATGCTTGAAAATAATCAATTGAATTTATACTTTGAAAAAGACTCTTACTCCTTAATTCTTGAAGATAAAGCCACCGGTTATATGTTATCTTCTAGACCAGAGTTCCAAGGTTATTCGCAAACTCGAGAAGATAACACCGCCAACCGTAACCTCATGAATTCAGGTTTATGGATTGAATCGATTCGTACAAACAATATTAGTAGTAGTGCGATTAAAGTTGAATCACTTTATACCATCGCTGATGCCAGTTATCAAACGAATGGTTCTCAAGACCTCACGAATATTGATTGGACCAAGCCTTATTTATTAGAGGCAAATAGTTATCAAAGAAATCGTGTTCAAGTCACCACCTCCAAACTCAATGCGACTCGTTTTAAGACCACCATCAACATCACCAATTATGGTTTTGAATTCGATATTCAAATAGGCTTACAATCCAACGGATTCTCCGTGCAATTTGATCCGAGTACGGTCCAAGAATCCAATGATCAGTATCGGTTGTTGGGCTTACAATTTTTCCCTTACTTTGGGGCTGCGCGAGAAGATGTTTACCCAGGTTATGTTGTGATCCCTGATGGTGTTGGTGCATTGGTAAGAACCAATCAACGTTTTGATAAAACCTATCAATCGGATTACTTTGGTTCTGATTTGGGTTATCTTCGAACGTCGATTGCCGAATTGTCGCTGCCAATCTATGGAATGATTCATCAAGTCGATCGAGTTGGTTTTTATCATGAGATTGTGGAAGGTGCTGAGCACGCGACTTTACTCGCGAATTTTTGGGGAAGAAATACAAGATATCATCGCATTACGAATCGTTATAATGTTCGAAGAATTTTTAGAAACATTATTAACCGTGCTGGCGATGGTCAAGATGTCTTACCTGATGAAATGGTGATGCAACCTTATCATGGTGTCTACCAATTATTGAAAGATGATCAAGCAAGTTATGTTGGGATGGCACAATCCTATCAAGCCAATTTAGAGGCCCGTCAATTGCTAAATCAGCATGAACCTAATCAAACACCGATGCAAATCGCGATGTTGATTCATGAACAAGAACCGACTTTCTTTGGGACTTCTCGATTAACCATGACATCGATGGATGATGTTCAAACTATTCGCGATCAGTTGATGGAAGATGGAATCGAAGAACAAGTGATTGTCCTCAAAGGATGGTCTGGAGATGGCTTGGCGTATCGTCAACCGTATTATTTTAATCTGCCTAATCGTCAAGGTTTGATGGATGTGATTGACGATGTGAATGCGGATGGTCAACACATATATCTAGAACAAGATTATTTAGTGAGTAGTGAATTATCATCACGTGTTCAATTTAATCGTGATGTCGCACGCAATTATTCTAAACTTAAAATGAGTTATCGCCTCAATCGTCTTGATAATCAACCGATTGATGAATACTATTTATACCCATCCATCGCAGAGCAAAAACTTGCCAATGATCTCAATGCAATGGAAGAGCTTGGCGCGACTGGTTTTGCCTTCCCCTCTTTAGGAAATACTTTGTATAGCTATTATGATGATGAACGAGTGAATCGAAGTGAAACCCTCCATACAGTTACAGCGATGGCAGCTTCTTTACCTACCTCGGCGATGGATCGTCCTTCTGCTTATATGTTCCCTTATTTAAATCATTATCTTGATATGCCAATCACCAATAGTCAACTTGATTTATTCACCGACTTAGTTCCGCTTGTGCCTTATGTTTTAAAGGGTTACATTCCTACCTTTACCCCTTACTTAAATTTCAATGCCCTTGGTAAAGAACGCTTACTACAAATGGTTGATTTTGCCGTGAATCCAAGTTACTTGTTAACCGAAAAACCAAGTAGTGAATTACGTTATACTTACAGCAATAAATATTTCACGACAGCCTTTGAAGACTTCCGCGAAGATATCCAAGATGTGTACGCATATGTTTCGACTGCTCTCAATCCAACCTTGGGAGCTAAAATCACCCATCGAACCATGATTCAAACCGGTGTTAGTCGCGTTGAATATGATAATGGGGTTACCCTCTATGTCAACTACCGATCTGCTCCTGTGACCGTTGATGGTGTCACCATCAGCGCTTTAGATTATGAGGTGGTGTTATGAACACAAAACATCCTTCTCCATTTCATAAAATCTGGCAAACGATTGTTCAAATTTTCACAAACTTTATGCGTTTATATCAACAGCATGTTCAACCAATTTTCGATAAAATATTTTACGGCTTACGACACAATGTTATCTATCGAGAAATTGGTAACACGGTCAAACTCTTTTCTTTCATCACTATTAGAATCACTCGAAAACGTCGGCATGCTTTTTACGGTTATCTCTTCATTCTCATATGGCTGATTGGCATCTCCATTTTTACCTTATATCCATTAGGCTATTCATTCTATTTGAGCTTCCATGAGGCGTATTACAACTTACAAGAAGGGGTGATAACGACCTTTATTGGTTTTACAAATTATCTCAATATATTTCGTAGTCAAACGCTAGTTCCGGCGTATTCAAATTATCTTGGTCGCATGATTGTGGCAGTCCCGATCATTATTGTTTTTTCTATCATCATCGCCGTTCTTGTGAACATGCCAATCAAAACCAAAAGCTTATGGCGAACGATTTTCTTCCTTCCGGTGATTATTTCAACTGGACCTGTGATTAATGAACTCAATGCCCAAAGTGCGATTACCTTACCCAACTTACAGGCTAGTGGCATCTATAGTTATATCGTCAATAACTTGCCTGGGTTTCTTGCTGATCCACTCACGACGGTTATTAATTCGATGCTTTTAATCCTATGGTATGCAGGGATTCCGATTTTAATTTACTTAGCCGGTTTACAAAAAATTGATCCTAGTTTGTATGAGGCTGCAAGCATGGACGGAGCTTCACCATGGATGCGCTTCTGGAAAATTACCTTGCCTTCATTAATGCCCTTTACAGGTATTTCCATTGTCTACGTTGTTGTCTCCATGTCGTTATTTGTTGAACCCGGTGGCATATTAGATTTAACGAGAACCCATATGTTAGTTGGGGCTCCTGACTCTGCCTTTTGGTTTGGATATGGTTATGCGGCGGCAATGGCATGGGTCTATTTTTTATGCATGGTCATCTTGATTTTAGTCTTTACCAGTATCACCAGAGAAAAGCGAGGAAAATTAAAATGAAACTTTCCTCATTTTTAAGCGTAACAAACCAACAAAAAATTAAAAAAGTTTGGCTTGGCAAAACATTAACGGATGGATTGTTATATAAATTCGTCATTTATTTATTGCTGATAAGTTTTAGTTATATCTATCTCTATCCTTTGTTATTTATGTTGATCAATAGTTTAAAGTCTGTTGATGATTTGATTAATCCAGGTGTGCAATGGATTCCTACATTATTAATGTGGGAAAATTATGAACGTGCATTCCAAGTGTTGAGCCTACCACAATCGTTTATTGATTCGACCGTCTATGTATTAAAGGTCAGTGTCAGTGCCACCTTATCCAGTGCCTTGATTGGATATGGGTTTGCGCGTTTTGATTTCCCATTCAAACGCTTATTCTTTGCCATCATGCTCGCAACCTTTATCCTTCCTCAACAAGTGACGATGGTCGCAAATATGTTGATCTTTAGAGAATTGGAAATCATCTCCACCGAATGGTCGATGCTTTTGCCAGCGATGACGGGACAAGGGATTAATGCGGCGATTTATATCTTAATTTTTTATACCTTCTATCGAACCATTCCCGGGATTCTGATTGAATCTGCTGAAGTCGATGGTGCCGGACAATTAAGAATTTTCCGGACGATTATTCTACCTTTGGCAATTCCTTCTTTTGTGATCGTTTTCCTCTTTAGTTTTGTCTGGTATTGGAATGAATCTTTTATCACCGGCTTATACGTCGGTGATAAAGTCACACTGCCTTTGTGGTTACAAGCATTCCGTTCATCTTATGAAACGATTTTCCCACCCGGTACGCCTGGTGCTGAACTCAACGAAGCGATATTATTAGCAGGGAATATGCTCACGATTCTACCCTTACTCCTTCTTTATTTCTTTGGTCAAAAGTTATTTACACAAAGCATTGATAAAACGGGGATTACTGGAGAATAGTATGAAAAAAATTTGGCCATTCACTTTCTTAGTGTTTACCGTCACTGCTTGCGTGAATCCAAGTGTTAGTCCTTCATCGTCATCTGGTGTTCCCAATGGACGTTTGCCTCTAACGCCTGTTGAAGGTTGTGGCGTTCAAACAATCGATAATCAATGGGTTTGTACGTGGACAGATGAATTTAATGGTGATGCACTTTCAACCGATCATTGGAATGTCGAAGTCAATGGCGACGGTGGGGGTAATCAAGAAGCCCAATTTTATCGCAGTGAAAATATTTCCGTCAGTGATGGAACGTTAAAAATTACGGCCAAAAGAGAAAATTATTTAGGCAAACAATATACCAGCGGTCGTATCAATTCTCGTTATAAAGTGAATCCGCAATTTGGTCGTGTTACCTTCCGGGCTAAAATGCCTGCAGGAAGAGGAACATGGGCGGCGGTTTGGATGCTACCCCTCTTTAATCGATTTGGCCAATGGCCAAACAGTGGTGAAATCGACATACTCGAATATGTTGGTTATGATCCTGGTACCGTGTTTTCTGCCACGCATACAACGAAATTTAATCACACCAAGAATAACAATCCGAGTGCCTCAAGAGTGTTAGTTGATCCAGAAAATCAGTTCTATGAATATGAAATGATTTGGCTTCCAGGAGAAATTCGAATGTTTGTAGAAGGTAATCCTTATGGAACCTATCGATATGTCCCTCAATTCAATCAGGACGTACCCCATGATGACGTTTTCCCTTTTCAAGAAGAATTTTATTTCATCATTAATTTAGCAGTTGGTGGAAGCTGGGGTGGTGTGCAAGGCATTGATCCACTTGCCTTTCCTACCGTCTTTGAAATAGACTACCTTCGCTTATATGAATGGGATTATGCACGACATGACTTAACCGCGCCTGAAAAACCAACCGCACTTGCCACTTCGCAACTTGATAATACGATTCATTGGAACCGACCCACGGATGATACTTGGGTTAGCCATTATGAAATCTATTTAGATGGCGTCAAATACCGCCAAGCAAAAATTAATCAATACACCTTCGTCGGATTAGAAGCCCGCGATTATCAAGTTCAAGTGGAAGCGGTAGATTTTGTCGGTCGAACATCTCCCTTATCGGATGCGATTACGTTTACCTTCGGAGGATAAAAGTATGTTAAAACCACATCGTAAACTTGTATTCAAAGAAACATTCCGCACCTTAAATCGCGATGTTTGGAATCTTGAGGTTGGTGAGAAATGGTTCAATGATGAACGGCAATGTTATGTTGATTCTCCAAAAAATCTGCAAATAACCAAACAAGGTTTGCGGATTATCGCTGATGTTTCGCCAACCTTAAATAAATGCCGCTATCAATCGATACGTATGAATACTAAAGATAAAAAAGAATGGCAATACGGTACTTTTATCGCCAGAGCAAAACTCCCACATGGCAAAGGTTCTTGGCCCGCAATCTGGTTTTTAGGTCATGACATCGGTGAGGTAAAATGGCCATTATGCGGGGAAATTGATTTATTAGAGATGGTGGGACATGATCCGGAAGTCATGCACTTTAGTTTGCACTCCCAACTGCACAATCATATTATTAAAACCCAACGTACAAAATTCCAAAAAATTCCCGGCATCATGGAAGGATTCCATGACTATAAGATGATTTGGAGACCGGAAGGGATTAGCTTTTTTATTGATGACGTTCATTATGTGACCTTTGAAAAAAAAGTTGGAGATTCGGTTGAAAGCTGGCCTTTTGATAAACCCTATTATTTGATCATCAACATTGCTGTTGGTGGAACGTGGGGCGGCAAGATAGAAGAACAAGACATGCCATACGTGATGGATGTTGAAAAAATTGAGGTGTATCAAGAATGAAAGTCATTCATAGTGCTGCATCGGGAGCAAGATGGTCACCACTTGCAACGAAAACGAGTTCATCCGCTCAAGGTTCAATTTTAAAACTTAATACTCAACAAACTTTTCAAACCCATTTAGGTTTTGGTGGGTCTTTAACAGAATCAGCAGCTTATACGATGAAAGAAAACCATGACGAAACATTGATTCAAACCTTACTTAATTTGTATTTTTCAAAAGATGGATTAGATTATAACTTCACACGCATCCATATGAATTCTAGTGATTTTGCTTTAGGTAACTATACCTATGTTGATTATGGTGATACAACGTTATCAACTTTTTCAATTGCGAGAGAATCCTGGTATGTCTTACCGATGCTAAAAAAAGTATTGGCAAAACAAAAAGATTTGAAAATTTTAATTTCACCTTGGTCACCACCTGGATGGATGAAAGATAATCTGCAAATGAATCATGGTGGTACTTTAAAACCAGAATTTCAATCGATTTGGGCACTTTATTACGTTAAATTTATTCAAGCTCTCCAAAAGGAAGGCATTCAACCTTGGGGTGTGACCGTTCAAAATGAACCTGCAGCAAAACAAGTATGGGATTCTTGTTTATACTCACCCGAACAAGAACGAGATTTCATTAAATTTCATTTAGGACCGCTGTTACAAAAACATTTTAAGGATCAAATCAAATTATTGGTTTGGGATCATAATCGCGACATCATGATTGAACGTGTCACACCTATCTATGCCGACGCGAAGGCAAGTCAATACGTTTGGGGCACTGCTTTTCATTGGTATGGCGAAGAAAAATTTGAAAACGTAGGAAAAACAAAAGCTTTATTTCCCGATAAGCATTTACTGTTTACCGAAGGTTGTATTGAAGGTGGTCCTCGTCCTGGTTCTTGGGATACTGGGGAACGCTATGCAAGAAATATCATCGGTGATTTTTTACAAGGTAATGAAGGCTTTATCGATTGGAACTTAGTTTTAAATGAACAAGGCGGACCCAATCATGTTGGTAACTACTGCGATGCGCCTATTTTATTTGACCGACGAAACCAATCAATCATCAAAAATAGCACTTATTATGCAATCGGGCATTTTTCAAAATTTATTCCTCCTCAATCAAAGCGAATTACTTTAGATACGAATCTACCTGAAGGCGTTCAAGGTGTTGCTTATGTTCGACCTGACCAACAAAAGGTCATCGTCTTACTCAATAGCAGTCCATTATCACAAGTTTTTTCAATGCAAATAAAGGGAACTTGGCAAACATTTTCACTAGAAGCAAAATCAATTGCCACAATCATCGTTGATGAAAAATAAACGACACAAACTTACCATTCACGAACTTGCTGCCGATCTTTCTTTATCGCCTGGAACGGTTAGTAAAATTTTAAATGATAAGGGGAGTGTCACAGAAGAAACTAGAAAACGCGTCCTTGATCGCGCCAAAGCTTTAGGTTATGTTGCGAGTCATTCTGCGCGTATTCTCAAAGCAGAACACACGTGGACCATTGGAGTTGTCTTCTCCGATATTGCTTCATTTGGTCTTGAACACCCTTTTTTTGGATCGATTATTCAAGCTTTCAAAAATTATATTGAGGATAAGGGTTACGAAATTGTTTTTATTCCTAAGAAAATTGGTGATCAAGAACAAACCTATTTGCAATGGGCGCTCAATAAAAGTGTTGATGGCGTTTTGCTTTTAACAGGTGATATCAATGCGGTCGATATTCAAGAATTAATTCGCGCTGATATTCCTTGTGTCTCAGTCGATATGGTGGCCCCATCACTTGCAACCGTGATAAGTGACGACTACCAAGGGATTGAACTTATTTTTAAACATTTCATCCAACTTGGCTTCCGTACAATTTATGCCTATTCGGGTTCAACCTTTTCACGAGCTTATCAACAACGCACAGAAGCCTTTGAAAAATTAACACTTCAATTCAAGACGGATCGGCCTAAGGAATCGTATTTCTCAACTGATAAATATGGTGTTAAACATTATTATGAACAAGCGCTTTTATGGATTCAAAGTTGGCAAGTTAAACCGCAAGCAATCATTGCGTTTTCAGATGATATTGCGATGGGACTTATCATGGCGTTAAGGGAACTTGGGTATCGTGTTCCAGAAGACGTTTCCGTTTCTGGTTATGATGATATTCAATTTGCCAGTTTATTTTCCCCATCCTTAACCACCATTCGCCAAGATAAAAAAAGAATAGCGGAAACCGCAGCGATGAAATTATTAGCGATGATTGAAACACAAGATCAAAGCAAAGGTTTAACTAAAGTTCCGGTGCAATTAATTAT
>JBEDGE010000133.1:0-4464 GCA_041174805.1 Bacillota bacterium | reverse complement strand
GGTTCATTCATCACGCTTAGAAAAAAAGGGAAATTATTTTTCCCTAATTGGTTTTCAATGCGTTGTAGAAATAGCTTAGGAAGATTCATTAAGACTCAAACTTAACAACTAAATCAATCTTAGCAACTTTACTAATCGTTTCGTGGATAGAGCAGTATTTAGCACCTAATTCAGCGGACTCTTTAAGTTGTTCTTGATTAGAACCTCCACGAATCGTGAATTCAATTTTTAAATATTCTAAAGTAGCGGGAATGGTATCGCGTTTAATACCGCTTACTTCAAGTGAAGCGTCTTTAAATGTAAGTCTTTTTTTATTTGCAACACTTAAAAAAGTTGAATAAAAGCATGAGCCGACAGCACCATAAAGTAAATGGTAGGGTGCGATCCCGTCAGGTTGTTGACCTAGCACAACACGTCCCGTGGGAGATGTCATCGAACCAACAAAGGTATTCGAGAATTGTAGTTTAACGTTGTCTGTTTTCATAAAATTACCTCAGTTCATATCATAACTTATTCTTTAGGAATAAAAATCGTATATGCTTACATTGAGGTAGAAAAAGATGAGATTAAAAGAAATGCAATTACAGGACTTCCCATCAATTACATTTGATAAAATTCGTTATCGAGACACCGATCGACAAGGTCATATTAATAATGCTGTGTTTGGAACTTATTTTGAAACGGGACGGGTGGAGTTACTTTACAACGAAAAAAATGGATTCCTTTCCAAGGATTGTTCTTTTGTGGTGGCAAAAGTAACTCTTGAATTATTGAATGAAATTCATTGGCCAGGCAAGGTCGATATTGGTACAGGTGTACTAAGAATTGGAGACAGTTCTTTATTGATTGGTGCAAATCTTTATCAGAACGGATTGTTGGTTGCAACATCCGAGACTATTGTGGTTCAAGTCAACATTCAAACCAAAAAGTCACAAGGGTTAGATCAAACATCCAAAAAACTACTGGAAAAATTTAAACTAACTTTAGAATAATGTTTTAAATATTTTAATTTTTGTTATGCTATTTTTTAGAAAGAGGTAATTATGAGACAAAATAGTGAATATCGTCGTGAAGGCCGCGCTTTAGCAAAGGGGAAGATTTTAAATATATTCCTCATTGGGTTGATTTTCTCTACCATTCTTGGTGTTATCACGGGAATTGGCTCGACCTTTAATCCTGTTTTTGAAGACGGGACTTTAAATGTAATCGATCCAGGTAACCCCGCAGTGGCGCAATTGTTTAATTTAATTGCACTTGCGCTGGGTGGATATGTTACGTACAGTTTCACCAAAATGTTTATTGGTGTTACGAAAAATGAAAACCCCGAGTTTGAACCCCTCTTAACCGCAGGTGTTAAAGAACAACCAATTAACGCTCCTTTACTCAGTTTTATTAGTAACTTATTTATTGGCTTATGGACACTACTGTTTATTATTCCAGGAATCGTTAAATCATATAGTTATGCGATGGCTTCGTATTTATTGGTTAACGAGAAAACATTAGGTCCAGTGGATGCAATTACCAAATCAAGACAATTGATGGATGGTAAAAAAATGCAATTGTTTATGCTTGATTTAAGCTACATTGGTTGGTACTTACTATCATTATTAACCTTGGGTATCTTAACGATTTGGGTGTCTCCGTGGCATCAAACCGCAAGAACACTATTCTTCGCGGATGTTTATCAAGTTAATCAAAAAAGATAAAACAAATAAAAAGGATTTGCGTTGAAGATATGCAAATCCTTTTTTTATTTCTAAATTTCGACAAACGTACGGAAACCACGTTCAGCATAATAAGATTCGGCACCATTATGGAAAATAAATGCTCTTCCAAATCGTTTATCTCCAAAAAGTGCTCCACCTTTTGAGCGAATATCTTTAGGGGTTAAAATCCAAGATGATGTCGTGGTGTCGATATCTTGTAGAGATTGTAAAAACAAATATTGTTGTTCGTTAAGTAAAGTGGTGCCCATATCAGAAGCTAAACTAACCGCATTACCAGCTTTAGGTTTAAACTCTTTGCGGTCATCCCAAGCCGCTTGATCATAACAAACACTCCGTCTTGGTTTTGGACTTTGTTGAACACAATCCATAAAGGTTATCACACCGGTTTTGCTATCTCTTGAAACCACATCGGGTTCACCATCTGTTAGTTCCATTTGTAAAAGCGTATCAAGTTTTTTGGGTTGGCTTTTGAGTCGATCTTCAACTTGTTTCCATGTAATGCCTTTGTGACGATGTGGAAAAGCATCAAATCTTTTTTCTAAAACTTTGATCAATTCTTCTTTGTTCATTACCTTATTTTTTTCCATATGGTTTCTCCTTTTGCGTTATTTTGTAGGGCTTTCCTTTTGTGTCGTAAGTAATCCACTCGCCAACTGGTTCTCCGGCTTTGAAGTACCCTGATCGTTTAAGTGTTTGATCAATACGGTACCACTGCCAATATCCTTCGGGTAAACCATGGATGATTTGACCTTTGGACCAGATCGTTTTTCCGTTAGCATGATACTTCGTCACGAAGTGGTCTTTTTCGTTTATAGATGCTTTGATTTTGGTTTTTATCATCGTCTTATTTTATCACTTGTATATCCATAACTGAACAACGACTAATAGCCCATCCATTATCGATACAAACGCAGTTTAATAGGAGTATAATTGCTTTGGTTAAAACTTAAATATGAACAAATTATTGAGACATATTGGTTGGTATGTAAAGCAAGAATGGAAAACATATGTATTTATGTTTTTCTTATTAGTTAGCATTGCGTTGTTCGCTCTTATACCTGGATGGTTGTTAGGTTTATCCATCGACACCATCATCTCGGGTGGTTTAACAAATCAATCCTTATTGTTCCTAGGCGGATCCCTTATCGCATTTCCTGTTATTCGGTATGGTCTAAGTTATTTGTATAACTTCACAACCGTTAGAAAGTCTCAACAACTTGCGCACACGATGCGAAAAAAATATCTTGGTCATTTGTTTAACATGGATTCAAGTTTTTATGAAAAGTATCAAAAAGGCGATCTCATTTCACGCGTCACAGGGGATTTAGATTCCATTATCCAATCCGCAACAGGTTTGTTAGAAGGTCTTGTCTTTAACATTGGATTTATCTTGATCACACTTACCCTCATGATGGTAACGATTAGCTGGCAACTCACCTTCATTTCTGTCATCATAATGCCCATCGGATTAACCATTTTAAATATTGTTCGTGAAGGGAAGCGTCAATACTTCAAAAAACACCGAGATATTTATGCCGCCTTTACAGAAAAAATGCTCGAATCTGTTGAAGGCCAAAAAGCGATACGTGCTTATGTTCAAGAAGATATTGATTTGAAAAAACAACATCAAGAAATTACAAACGATATTGAGTCCTGGCGTTATATTGTAAAATTCGAAAACTGGTTTAACCCTTTATTTGAAGTGATTTATGGCATCGCTTATATGTTGGCATTTGCTTTCGGCACGTATTTCATTATTCAACAAATGATGTCCTTAGGTGGATTAATCACCTTTGTCACATACATTGGAATGCTGTTTGGTCCTTTTATCTCTATCTCCGGCATTTTTGCTCAACTCAATCAAGCCACCATTGCCATTGATCGCATGGAAGAAGTGATGAAGCACCAACCCGTGGTTCATGATAGTTCTTCTTCTCAAGCGATTCTGGATTTCCAAACCATCGATTTTAAAGGTGTCACCTTTCAATATCCTTTTGATAAACAACCGGTGATTAAAAATATTTCTTTTAGTATTCAAAAAGGTCAAACCATTGGAATTGTTGGCCCTACGGGTGCGGGAAAATCAACCTTGATTCGACAACTCCTGCGTGAGTTTAATGTTTCAAAAGGTTCTGTTTTAATCGACAACACTCCGATTGAACGATTTAAAATTGAAGATATACGCCAACTCGTTGGTTATGTTCCACAATCTCACATCCTTTTTAAATTGCCTGTGGAAGAAAACATTAAAATTGGTAAACCCAATGCATCTGAGGAAGTCGTAAAGAGCGCAGTCAAAATGGCAGACTTTGAAAAAGATTTACCTTACTTACAATCCGGCTTACAAACGATGATGGGTGAAACAGGTGTTAATTTATCAGGTGGACAAAAGCAACGATTATCGATTGCCAGGGCCCTTATTAAAGATCCTCAAATATTAATTCTTGATGATTCATTAAGTGCAGTTGATATGAAAACCGAACGCACGATTGTTCAACATCTTAAAGACTTAAGAAAAGGTAAAACCAACATTATTGTTACGCATCGTTTTTCCGCTATCCAGGAAGCCGATTTAATTCTTGTTTTAGAGCAAGGTGAAATTAGTCAACGTGGTACGCACGAATCCTTAATTCGTGAAGATGGTTGGTATAAGCGCCAATACATTACGCAGCTGACAGGTCTTGAGGATTAAGGATATGTTCAAAACCATTAAAAAAGTTTGGCGATACATCATTCC
>JBEDGE010000132.1:0-4552 GCA_041174805.1 Bacillota bacterium | reverse complement strand
CCTCGATTCTCAATAATTTAGGATTAGGATCTTATATTTTTATATGGGGACTGATTTCAGTCAACCTAGCCGTGTTTAATTTATTACCTTTCCCAGGCTTAGATGGATGGCACTTACTCGTGATTACCATTGAAGGTATCTTTAAAAAAGAAATTCCTGCGTCATTTAAAAATACGATTTCACTGATTGGTTTCTTTATCTTAATGAGCTTAATGGTGTTTTTATTAATCAGAGATATCTTGGCATTAGTATTGGTGATTTAAGATGCAAGAGCAAATGGTTCGGTTTTTACAAAGTATTGGATTAACCGATCCAGAACGTTTTGATTTGCAGTTTGAAGCCGTAACAAAAAATCCTTTAAATACCCAACAATGGGACATGATCGTCACCAAAGATACACCGTGGACCTATGCATTACTTGAACCTTTTCTTGCAGGGATTAGTCAATTAAATTACCCAACACATTTCACCTTTACATACCGTCAACCACCAACCTTAGCCTCGATGTTGCAACTGATGATGGATTGGTATCGAGTCCAATTTCGCCAACCCTATGGTCGCCTACCATTAATGAATGGAAATTCAATCACGATTACCTATCCCAATCAAGAAGCTTTTGATCAAGAAAAATCAATGTGGACGCAATTGAATGATTTGTTTATTTTTTTAAATTATCCGTTAATTTTTAAACACAAAATTCTTCCAAAAGTTGCTGAAGTTAATCAAGAAAAAGTTGATCAATTACAAGAACAAGTCAAGGCTGTGATCGCCTCTCGCATTGAAGATGAAGAACAAGAACTTTCCATTCGCGAGCATTTGGAAAGAATTAAAGAGGCGGAAACGCAACTGGCGATTAGTTACGAACAAGATGTCAAGCAACAAGTGAATGTGGAAGCGAAAAAGAAACTTCGCCAAAAAGGCGAGCATGTCCCAATGGCGATTCAAGACATTAAACTCAATAGCGGTCATGTCGAAGTCATCGGTTCTATTTATAATTTATTTCGCAGAGAATTCAACGGGAATCTTGTGATTCGATTTGTTTTAGCTGAAGGTTCACATGCGATTTTAGCCTCTATCAATGATCGTGATGCGGATATTGAACAAACCTTATTACAAAGCTTACAAGAGGGAGATCGCGTTCGGGTTCGTGGCGGTGTCGCCCTTGACCAAATCAATCAGGAACCACGCATCTTCATTAAAGAATTAGTCAAAGTTAATCCCCTACCTTTACGAGAAGATACCAGTGAACGAAAACGTGTGGAATTGCATCTACATACGAAGATGTCGACGATGGATGGTGTTGGCGACATCGATGCATATTGTGCTTTAGCCAAGCACATGGGTCATGAAGCGATTGCCATTACCGATCATGGCGTGGTTCAAGGTTTTCCTGAAGCCCAAGCAGCAGCTAAAAAGCATGGTCTAAAATTGATATACGGTTCAGAACTGTACATGATAGATGAAAATATTTCTCACATCATGAATCCCAGTCAAACGTCATTACAAAAAACCGATTATGTTGTTTTTGATTTAGAAAGTACAGGATTATCTTCACGTTATGATCGCATCATTGAAATTGGTGCATTACGCATTCGCCAAGGGGCGATCGTCGATCGCTTATCGATGTTATTACATCCCGGAGATGTTCAAATCAGCGCTGCGGCCAGTGAAGTGAGTGGGATTACGATGAAGATGGTGGATGGTCAACCAACCTTTGCTGCAGTCAAAGATAAAATTCATCAATTCTTTAAAGATGCCATTGTGGTCTCCCATAATGCGCCTTTTGATATGGGATTTATGGTCGCTGCTTTTGAACCATTAGGCATCATCTTTAAACCACCTGTCATTGATACGTTGACTTTATCGCGGTATTTATATCCTGAAGCGAATAGCCACCGCCTTGGTGCGCTTGCAAAACGATTAGGTATCTCGTATGAAGAAGATAAAGCGCACCGGGCCATTTATGATGCTGAAGTTTTAGTTGCCATTTGGGAAGCCTTACGGCAAAAAATTATGGTGGACCATCCGATTCAACTTCACCAAGAATTAAATCAATTAAACCAAGTGAATACCTTGTCTAAAAACTTAAGAAGTTATCATGTGACGGTCTTAGCAAAAAATACCAAAGGTTTAAAAGCACTTTATGAACTCGTATCTGAAAGTCATTTAAATTACTTTGCCGATATCCCGAGAACCCCTCGCGATTTACTGTTAAAACATCGAGAGCATTTATTATTGGGTTCTGCCTGTTTCAACGGTGAGGTCTTTGAAATTGCAAAAACTGGGTCTCGCGAAGCGTTACAAAAAGTCATGGGGATGTACGACTTTATCGAAATTCAACCTTTAGAACAATACGATTATTTAATTAAGATTGGCACCTTACCATCTCAAGACATGGTGAAAACCTTATTAAAAGAAATCATGACCGTCGCCAAAGACTTAAAGAAAATGATTGTGGCCACAGGTGATTGCCATTACGTTAATCCTGAGGATCATTTAATTCGCGATGTTTATATCTTTGCAAAAGGATTAAAAGGTGTGAATCATCCGATGAACCCATACTTCCGAAAAGATTTACCAAAGTTTGAAAATCCTCACCAGCATTTCCGCTCTACCACTGAAATGTTAGAGGCTTTTGCATGGTTGGGAAAACTTGAAGCCGAACAAATGGTCATTGATCATCCAAATGCCATTGCAAAGATGATTGAAAAAATGGAACCGATTCAATCGACACTTCGTACACCTGCGATTGAAGGTGCAGATAAAATGTTACGCGATATTTGTTACCAAAAAGCGCATGCACAATATGGCAAGGTATTACCCCCATTAATCCAAGAACGATTAGAAACTGAATTAAACGGGATCATTAAATCCGGATATGCCGTTATTTATTACATCACCAGTAAAATTATTGCGCAGGCAAATGAAAAGGGTTTTATTGTTGGTTCACGAGGATCGGTGGGCAGTTCCTTCGCGGCAACGATGGCAGGCATCACCGAAGTCAATCCCTTACCGCCACATTATTATTGTTCACAATGCCAACATGTTGAATTCAATCAAGATCCTCAATTTAAATCAGGTTTTGATTTACCAGTGAAGTTATGCCCTGAATGTGGTCACTTACTCAAGAGTGATGGTCAAAATATTCCCTTTGCAACTTTCCTTGGATTTAACGCGAATAAAGTTCCTGATATCGATTTAAATTTCCCAAGGGACTATCAGTCCCTTGCCCATGAAGCCACCAAAACCCTATTAGGTGATCATCAAGTTTATCGAGCAGGAACCATTGAAACCGTTGCCGAAAAAACGGCTTATGGTTATGTGAGAGGCTACTTTGAAACGATGGGCGAAGATGTGAGTAAACTGAAGCAAGCTGAGTTAACCTATCTCGCTAAAAAAGCGGAAGGTGTCCGTCGAACCTCTGGTCAACACCCGGGTGGTATCGTCGTTGTCCCCAAGGAATTTAGTGTCTATGACTTTACCCCTATTCAACGGCCTGCGGATAATTTAGAAACCAATATTGTCACCACTCACTTTGCTTTTGATTCTTTACACGACGCCTTACTCAAATTTGATATGTTAGGTCACGTTGATCCGATGGCTTTAAAAATGAATGCCGATTTAACCGGGATGAAGATTGATGATATCCCTTTAAATGATCCAGATGCATTGAAGTGTTTTGCTTCAGATTCAGTGTTAAATCGTAAAGAAAAATATGGAGAGATGGTCAATGGGGCGATGGGTTTACCGGAATTTGGTACCAACCTTGGGATGGATATTTTAAACGTCATCAATCCCAAAACCTTTAATGATTTAGTGATCATTTCTGGACTTGCTCACGGTACGGATGTCTTTAATGGTAACGCGAGAAACTTAATCACCGATAAAGTTGCAACCGTAGATGAAGTGATCGGGTGTCGTGACGATATTATGACGTATTTAATGTCGAAAGGTATCGATGCCTTGATTGCATTTAAAATCATGGAAGATGTTCGTAAAGGAAAAAAATTAACCAAAGAATATGCCGAGTTAATGCGCCAGGTCCACGTGCCAGAATTCTATATTGAATCTTGCAATAAAATTAAATATCTTTTCCCAAAAGCCCACGCGGTAGCCTATGTAACGATGGCAGTTCGAGTTGCCTATTTTAAAGTGCATCATCCACTTGCTTACTATGCCACCTACTTTACGTTGCGATCCAAGCAATATGATTACGAGTTGATGCGCGCCCCAGCTAAAGAAATTTATCAACAACTTCAACGATATAAACGCCAAAAGAATGAACTAAAGAAAAAACTTTCACCGAAGGAAGCAGATTTAGAAGTGACCTTAATGAATGTTTTAGAGATGAAAGAACGTGGTTTTAACATTTTGCCCATTGATTTAGAAAAATCTCAAGCTGAGGCATTTGTAATTGATCAAGCAAGACAAGGATTAATCCCCCCATTTACTGTTATCGACGGCATTGGTGCAAACGCCGCATTATCGATTGTTAAAGCCAGAGAGGAACGAATGTTTGTCAGTGCGAAAGATTTAATGAATCGAACCAAGC
>JBEDGE010000131.1:0-5055 GCA_041174805.1 Bacillota bacterium | reverse complement strand
ATTTTTTATCTTTTAACATTTTAAGCGCATAATACGAAGCCAAGGCGGGACCCTTATCATCACTAGTTCCGCGTCCATACATCCGTTCGTTTTCAATCACTGCACCAAAGGGTGGGTGTTTCCAACCTTCAGCAACAGGCACCACATCACTATGGGCATATACTGCAATTTGAGGTCCGGTTCCATAGGTAATTTCAGTTACATGACCGTCACAATAGTCGACTTGGAATCCGTCTTTCTCCGCAAGTTTTCCAATAAACTGTAAGGCTTGATAAACGGTTTCCCCATATGGTTTTCCTTTGGTAATTGTCTTTTCATCATGAATCGAAGGAATTTGAATCCATCGTTGCAATTGTTGAATTGCTTCTTGATGATAAGTCTTTAGAAATTGAGAAAATTGTGATGCCATGTTTGCATCCTCCTAATCTTGATTTAAAAACCGTCTTATGGACCGAATGTTATATAACGTTAAATAGAGAACTGGAATGATGAATGCAGCAAGTAATGCTTCTAAAAGGCCGTTGAGACCCAAAATAAACCAAATTAAATTGAAAAGATTACCAAAGGATTCAACGAAGGCAGCACTTTCAAATATCCAAAGCATGGATAAAACAAGCACCGTATGAAAAACGGTTGCAATGAATGCACCCATACTGATGGCCACCCATTGTAAAGGCCCTTCAAATCGTTTAGCGAAAGTCAAAAGGAATCCTGCAAAGAAGCCAAACATCAATCGGGGAAAAATAGAAATCATCGGATTAATAAAAAATAAATCTGTTGGTAAAGGAGTGGGATTCGTTAAAACGACAAGTAAGGAAACCACTCCAAAAGTTAAACCAAATAAAGTTGACGAACGCGTTGATAATAAAACAGCACCTAACAAAACAGGTAAATGAATTAACGTAATGGAGACGCCTGCACCAATGGGCAAAAATCCAAGAAATGGGACAAATCCCATGATGGCTATCAAGGCAATAAACATGCTATGAATGGTAAGTTTTCTGATTTGTTTTCTAACGGTTAGTTGCATAATGCAATCCCTTTTAATGATAAATGTGGATCATGGATAACTTTAATGGTAAACAAAGGCAACAACCAATTTGCATAGCCTCCGGTGATAATGACGGGTACGTTTTTTAAAGCAAGGCCTTTTAAACCTTGTTCGATTAAACCTTCAATCATATGAATATGACCTAAAATAATACCGCTAGCCAAGGCACTGACTGTATTTTTTCCAAAGACTTCGGTTGGTTTCATCATTTGCATGGTTTTTATCAAGGAAGCATTTTGATTTAATGCCTTAAAGGACGTTAATATACCCGGTGCGATGGATACGCCTTCAAAACCATGATCGCGGATGGCCATTACTTTTGTCGCAGTGCCTACATCAATGATGATAGCGTCTTGGTGATAATGTCGATCTGCGGCAATCGCATCCATCAACAAATCTACACCGAGTTCTTCGGGTTTTTGAATACGTAATTTGAAATTGGGAGCACTTAAACTTGAAAGAAAGCTTGGTTGAATAGTCGTTAACTGGGCGATTGCTTTAACAATTAAATGTCGAAGTTGGGGTTGTACAGAAGCAATCTTAATGGTTTTTATGGCAAATTTCTGAAAAACAGGCGCAAGCCAGTTTTGATAGGTTTTAATGGTGGGGATGGTAGGATGATCCACAAACGAATTCAACACTAATTGGCCTTGATCAAAAACACCTAACTTAACAGAAGTATTACCTAAGTCAATTGCCAGTAACATATACCACTATCCTACTACAAAGTTCATCATTTTACCTGGAATGTAAATGACCTTTTTAATACTTTTGCCTTCGAGATGTTTGATCACATTTTCGTCTTGTTTTGCCAAACGTTCAATTTCCGTTTCTGCAGTTCCTACAGCAAAGGTTAAAGTGGTTCTTAGTTTTCCATTCACAGCGATGGGTAATTCAAAGGTTTGTTTTTGTAATTTGGACGGATCAAAGGTTGGCCAAGGATGATAAGCCAGTAGGTCTTTACATTTTAAAATAGACCATAATTCTTCACCGACATGTGGGGCAACGCAACTCAACATTTGAACAAAACCTTTTAGAAATGGAACGGGTATGGTTTTAGCTTTATAAACATCATTGATAAAAATCATCATTTGTGAAATGGCGGTATTTAATTGCAGTGATTCAAAATCCTCGGTTACTTTTTTAATAAGGAAATGGTAACTGTAATCCAAAGTTCCATCACTCTGATCAACCCAGCAATCAAGGTATTCTTGTTCACTAAAGAGTCGATAAACGCGATCTAAAAAACGTCTTGAACCTTCGAGTCCTTGGTTAGACCATGGTAAGGCTGCTTCTAAAGGACCCATAAACATTTCATATAACCTTAACGTGTCAGCGCCGTACTGTTGGATGATGTCATCCGGATTCACAACATTGCCTCTTGATTTGGACATTTTTTCGCCATTTTCGCCAAGGATCATCCCTTGATGAAATAACTTTTTGAAGGGTTCTTCAGTATGGACAACGCCAATATCAAATAAAAATTTATGATAAAAACGCGCATACAAAAGATGCAAGACAGCATGTTCGGCGCCGCCGATATAAAGATCAACAGGCAACCAATGTTTAAGAAGTTTTTCATCAGCAATCACTTGATCATTTTTGGGATCTAAGTAGCGAATGTAATACCAGCAACTTCCTGCCCATTGTGGCATGGTATTGGTCTCTCTGACATACGCTTTTCCATCCATCACCACATCAAGCCAATCGATGGCATTAGCCAAAGGAGATTCACCGGTTCCAGATGGTTTAAATTCCTTTAAGTCTGGTAATAACAACGGTAATTCATTCACTTTCAAGGGAACAATACTACCATCTTTTTTACTAATCAAAACAGGAATCGGTTCGCCCCAATAACGTTGTCTAGAAAACAACCAATCACGAAGTTTATAGTTGGTTTTATAGCGACCTTTTTTTAAAGAAATTAGTTTTTCAGTTATCACTTTTTTCGCAGGTTCAATCAATAAGCCATTAATCAGCGGCGAATGAATATGTTTAGCATCCTCGATCATTGCAGCATCTTGGATATCACCTTCTAAAACGGATCGAATGGGAAGTTTATATTTTTTGGCAAATTCAAAATCTCTTTGGTCATGAGCAGGAACCGCCATCACTGCTCCTGTTCCGTATCCATATAGAACATAGTCTGCAGTCCAAATGGGTAATGCTTCTCCATTAATTGGGTTTATCGCAAAAGCACCTGTGAAGACTCCTGTCTTATCTTTATTTAATTCCGTTCGATCTAAATCAGACTTATTTGAAGCGGCTTGAACATAAGCGTCAACTTCATTTTTTTGTGAATTTGTGGTGATAACCTTGAGCAAAGGATGCTCGGGAGCAAGAACCACATAGGTAGCTCCATACAAGGTATCTGCACGCGTGGTGTAAACCGTAAAAGATTCAATTGATGCTTTTACATCAAAAATGATTTCAGTACCGGTAGATTTTCCGATCCAATTTTTTTGCATGTCTCGTGTTGAATTTGGCCAATCTAATTGATCTAAACCAGAAAGTAATTTTTCGGCATACGCTGTAATTTTTAAAACCCACTGACGCATCATTCTTCTTTCAACAGGAAAACCACCGACCTCAGATTTACCATCTACCACTTCTTCATTAGCAAGGACCGTGCCCAATGCAGGACAAAAATTAACGGGTTTTTCATCAATATAAGCTAGACCATTTTCTAATAGTTTAATAAAAATCCATTGTGTCCATTTATAGTATTGCGGATCGGTAGTTGAAATTTCTTTTGACCAATCGTAACTAAAACCTAAAGCTTTAATTTGCTTCTTAATGTTAGCGATATTTTTTCCAGTAAAACCCATCGGATGATTGTTTGTTTTCAAGGCATATTGTTCTGCCGGTAAGCCAAAGGCATCCCAACCCATTGGATGTAAAACATTAAATCCTTGCATTCGTTTCATTCTTGCAACAATATCGGTAGCCGTATAACCCTCAGGGTGACCTACATGGAGACCTTGTGCAGAAGGATATGGAAACATATCTAGTATGTAATATTTTGGTTTTGAAAAGTCATATACATTGGTGTAAAAAACTTTTTGATGATCCCAAAAAGCTTGCCATTTTGGTTCAATCGTTTTGTGGTCAAATCCCATAAAATCCTCCTAAAAAAACAAAAACGCCCTGGAAAGGACGCTAATGCGTGGTACCACCTTCATTTGCATAAGATTATTATGCACGCTTGATAACTTTAACGGCGTTAGCGAAGGTTGATGCGATAGGTGAGAAGAAAGCAAGGCTTTCGATAGTCTATCCAACCTTGTTTCCATTTTACCATAATGAGGGTGAAAATCGTTGCAAATTTTCCTTACCAATGATAAGATTAGCACGTTGTCTGGAGGAATCTAATTATGGCAAGAGTATGTACAGTATCGGGTCGTGGACCAATGAGTGGTAATGCCCGTTCACACAGTTTAAGAGCAACCCGCAGAACTTGGAATTTAAACTTACAAAAATATCAAATCACGGAAAATGGAATTACCAAAACCGTGAAGATGTCAGCACGTGCTTATCGCACTTTGATGAAAAATCAGGCTACCCGATAAGCCATTCAATTTGGGTTAATAAAACCCAAACCATAATATTCGCTAACGATAACCACTGCGTATAGGCCATCACAAAATAAGTTGGTCGACGATACAGTGGTTTTTCATTTGTCCCCTCAACTTTTTCAAGTAAAGCCCAATCCTTTAATCGTGGATTCAAAAGTAAGATTAATTGAACGATACCTTGGACAAAGGTAGTCCAAGGTAAAAACGTTTGAAATTGGGTATAGGGTGATGTAAAAGTGAGATAACTACTCAAGAATAAGATTGCAACAATACTGACACCAAATAATGTCACCATGAAAAGATAGATTTCAATTTTCTTAGGTTGTAATGTAAAGATACCCATCGTCGACATTAAAAAAATGATCATGAATGTTAATAATACATAGGTAATTGGTAAATTTGGATAAACAAAAACACTTTCCCAGTAAG
>JBEDGE010000130.1:0-12215 GCA_041174805.1 Bacillota bacterium | reverse complement strand
CAGTTCTGGATGACATTAATCTCCTTTATCCCAATCGCTTTGATGGGGGTTCTCGTATTCTTTATTGAAAAGAAAATTGAAGCGAAAGCAAAAGCAAGAAGTGAATCCTTTGAACATCTTTCTGACTTTACCCAAGAGTCTTTTTCAGGAATGACCGTGATTAAGGCCTATGTGCGTGAAGCTGCCCAATCGATCTTGTTTTTTGATAAATCCAATGATGTTTATCGGAAATCAATGGAGAATATTAAATACAACACACTGGTCAATGTTTTGATCGATACGATGATAACCTTAGTCATCTTGGCGATTATTGCCTTTGGTTCAGCTTTGATCGCCTTAGGCGGCCTTAGCAGTGGTGAATTAACCGAATACATTAGTTATTTCTTCACGCTATTATGGCCGGTGTTTGCGATTGCGAGTTTTTTAAATATTAATGCTCAAGCCCAAGCCTCTGCTAAACGCGTTGAGAAGATTCTTTCAACGGTATCATTATTAAAACAACCTGCAAAACCGATTATCAAAGACAAATTAAAAGGGAGTATTCAACTCAAGCGTTTAACCTTTACGTATCCGGATGGAAAAGATCCAGTTTTAAAAGAAGTTAGTTTTGAAATCAAAGCGGGAGAAATGGTTGGCATTCTTGGTCGAACCGGGAGTGGTAAATCTTCTTTAGTGGAACTTTTACTTCACCTTTATGATGTGAAACCAGGGATGTTAACTTTTGACGGTGTGGATGCCTTAGACCTTTCCATGGATAGTTTAAGAAATGCAATTGGTTATGTTCCCCAAGATAATTTTTTATTTTCCGATACGATTACAAACAATATCGGTTTTGGTTTAGCAACCATCAATCAAGAAGAAATTGAAGCTGTTGCCAAATTAGCAGATGTTCATGATAATATCGCCGAATTTAAAGATGGTTATCAAACCATTTTAGGTGAACGAGGTGTGACAGTTTCTGGGGGTCAAAAACAACGTCTTTCGATTGCAAGAGCCTTGGCAAAGAAGCCGGCAATTCTCATCCTCGATGATTCCGTCTCGGCGGTGGATACCAAAACCGAAGAAGCGATTATTCGCAACTTAAAAACCATCCGTAAGGGTCAAACCACGATTCTTGTCGCCCACCGAATTTCAACGGTTAAAAAACTAGATAAAATTATTCTTCTTGATCAGGGTCAACTTGTAGGGATCGGAACCCATGATGAATTATTGAAAACCAATTCACTCTATCAAGAGATGGTGCGATTACAAACCTTAGAAACCTTAGTAGGAGAAACCAAGCATGCGTGATTTTGCTGAACATTACGAATCACGACAAGATCGAAAAGTTATTGTCCGTTTTTTTGCTTATTTAAAACCACATTTAAAAACCTTTATCCTTGCCTTTGTTTTGATGATTTTTGGTACCTTTACTGGGATGATTCTTCCGCTTGCATCTGGATTGGCGATTGATCAAATGCAAAATCCTGCCCTGAATCTCGAAGAAAAGTTATGGATTGTTGGCATTGGAACGGTGGTCTTGCTCGTTACGTCTGGTTTATCCACCTATGTTTCTTACTTACAAAACATCATGTTACAAAAAGTGGGACAAAAGATTACTCATGAAATCCGTCATCAAGTGTATGACCACATCAATACCTTATCGATTGGTCAAATCAATCAATTACCAGTTGGTAAACTCGTGACGCGGGCTACCAATGATCCTGCCAATATTTCTGACATGTTCACTAATACTTTAATTAATGTCATACGCAGTGGTCTTACGATGGTGATCATCGGTACCATTCTCTTCATTATCCATCCGTGGATGGCGCTCGTTTCGTTATCCGTGATTCCCTTAATCCTTATTGCTTCTCAAATCTATCGTAAAACCGCGCGTGATGCATATCGTGAAGTGAGAAATAAAGTATCCGAAATCAACGCATTTCTATCAGAGCATTTTTCTGGAATGAAAGTGGTTCAAGTCTTTCACCAAGAGCAAAAAATAAAACAATCCTTTCATCGGATTAACCGTGAATTAAGAAATAGTTCCCTAAAGGAAATGTATACTTTTGCCATTTATCGACCGAGTCTTTATTTTATTTCGATGCTGGCAACTTTAATTGCAATTTATGTTGGGGTTCAATCCGTCCTCGAAGGGGCAATTACCGTTGGTTTATTCGTTTCTTTTTATGTTTATGTCGGCCAGTTCTTTGAACCGATTCAACAAATCTCTGAACAACTCAACACCTTACAAAGTAGTTTCGCCAGTGCCGAAAAAATCTTTGACGTCCTCGACACCAAACCGGATATTGTGGATCAACCCACTGCCATCGAATTAAAGACGTTCAAAGGCAAAGTGGAGTTCAAAAACGTTTGGTTTAGTTACTTACCAAATGAATGGGTTTTAAAGGATGTGAGTTTTACCATTCTTCCTAATGAAACCGTCGCGTTTGTCGGGGCAACTGGAAGCGGTAAAACCACCATCCTGCAATTAATTGTGAGAAACTATGATATTCAAAAAGGTGAAATCCTCATCGATGATATCCCCATTCAAAAGATTAAACGAAGTTCTTTACGAAAATTTATTGGGCAAATGTTACAAGATGTGTTCTTATTCTCCGGTTCCATCCAAGATAACATCACCTTACAAAACCCTGATATAACCTTGGAAAAAATCAAGCAAGCTTCTGAATATGTCGGACTCGACTATGTGATTTCAAAACGAACGGAAGGCTTACAATATCAAGTCAAAGAACGAGGTAAAAACTTCTCAAGTGGTGAACGACAACTAATATCTTTTGCGCGGGCGCTTGTCTATCAACCAGCATTAATGATTCTTGATGAGGCAACGGCCAATATCGATAGTGAAACCGAAACGATTATTCAACAATCCTTAGAAAAAATGATGAACATTTCGACGATGATCATCGTTGCCCATCGCTTATCGACGATTCAACATAGTGATCGGATTATCGTCATGCAAAAAGGCGAAATTAAAGAATCCGGAACGCATCAAGCGTTACTCAAAGAAAAAGGTTTATACTACAACTTATATTTATTGCAATACGACCAAAAACAAAATTAACTTAAGCGTGAATACTTGTACCTGCTAAGCCTTCAATTGCGAGTTTAGCTTCTTTGAGCGATGCAATGATTGCTTGTCTTTGTTTCCGTTGATCAACAAATAATAATGCCGCCTCAACTTTCGGTAACATACTACCTGGAGCGAACTGACCTTCTTTAATATATTGTTTGGCTTCATTTACATTCATTTTTTCAATCGGTTTGGCATTGGGTTTTCCATAATTGACCATCACCCTAGACACCGCTGTTAGCAAAATTAATCGATCCGCTTCAATGAGGTCTGCTAATTTACTTGAAGCAAAATCTTTATCAATAACCGCATCAATGCCTTTTAAATCTTTACCTTGACGAACGACGGGTATACCGCCTCCACCAGCTGCTATCACTAAATAGCCCGATTGAATTAAGGTTTTAATGACGTCTTTTTCGATAATGTTTTGGGGCTTTGGTGAGGGTACCACTTGGCGATAACCTCGACCACTATCTTCAACCATCGTGAAACCTTGTTTTCGCATTGCTTCCGCTTCTTCTAACGTGCAAAAATCACCAATCGGTTTTGTAGGATTTTTAAAAGCGTTATCTGCAGGATCGACTTCAACTTGAGTGATGATAGTGACTGGTTGAATTGGTAAATTCAACTTACTGGCAGTGACGCGAAACGCTTGTTGTAAAGCGTAACCAATGTATCCTTGACTCATCGCCCCTGCATGATTTAAATTCACAAAAGGTATTTTTGAATTGTGCTTATGACCAATATCTAAACTTGTTTTAATTAATCCCACTTGTGGACCGTTACCATGAACAATCACGATTTGATGTCCGGCTCGGATTAATTCAAGAATGGGTGTGGCAACTTCATACGCTAATTTCAGTTGTTCTTCGGGTGTTGAACCTAAGGCGTTTCCACCAATTGCAAACACGACTTTCATATTTAAATTCCTTTCACAAAGGCTTGAAGCGCTTGGGTAAAACATGCAATCGGCGGTTCAACCAATCCTGCACCTACTTGTCCTACTCCCGGTTCTTTATGTGCGATACCAGTATTAATGATTGGGAGGATATTAGTACTGACAACTTTTCGAATATCAATACCTAAGGCACTCGGGGCAAAATCTAAACTCGGCAATTGCATCATTTGGTGTTGACCAACCGTAATGAAATGCATGGTCTTGGAATAACGAATCGCATCGGCAACTGTGCCACCAACAAATTGAACAATCGCAGGAGCCCCGCCCATCGCAAAACCACCGATACCATAGGTTTCTGTAATGGCAGAATCTCCAATATCAGGTGCAGCATCTTTTTCACTGTAACCTGTAAAATATAAACCTTTAACATAGTTAGCCGGAGCGGTAAACCATTGATTGGAGCTAGCAATTTTAATACCAAAATCAACGCCATTGCGCGCCATCACGGTCACCATACTGCTATAAGGAATACCTTGAGCACTATCAAGAGAAACTTTTGCAGCAGGCATGGAAAGATTTAAAAAGTAATGGTCATTATTTTTAATAAAATCAAAGACCATGATTTTTTTGTCCATATCTGCCTTTGTTAAGAAAATTGCCCGAGCAATTTCTTTTAAAAACAAAGCCGTGGCGGCTTTATTACGGTTGTGGGTTTCATCACCCATTTGTAAGGCTTGGGCGATAATTTGTTTGAGATCAATGGGTCCAGAAATTTTTAAAGCTTCATTTAAAACGGGAGCAAAGACATCGCGAATCCATTTTAATTTTTGAATCACTTCCGGGCCATTAGCACCATATCGTAATACTTTACCTAAACCTTCATTGATCGAGCAATAGGCTGTATTTTTATGCACCGGATTTTCCACCACATGGACAGGCATACTGGGGGAAATGATGCCAGCCATGGGTCCTACTGCACAATATTCGTGAGCAGGAGCAAAGGTGATTAGACCTTTTTTAACGAGTGTTTCAGCTTCGGAAAGATTTTTAGCTAACCCTTCAAAAACAATCGCACCAAGGATGGCACCCTTCATCGGACCAGCCATTTTTTCATATGTAATCGGTGGGCCGGCATGTAAAAAAGTACGTTCAGTCATCCTAGGGATCACTTGTAAAGCTGGCATCACTGCAGTTAATTTTGCTTGGGCCGCTAACACTTTTGATAAGGCAAGTTGATTGGCTTTTTCAATCGCTTCTTCTTTCGCATTGGCTTTCACAAGCATCGCGACCAATTCAGGATTGCCTTGTCCGGGTGGTTGATATTGGACATTGACATGTTCAACTTTTTGCGCGACTAAATCTTTAAGGAAGATACTAGACCCAACGTTCACAACTTTGGGAAGTTGCTTTGACTGAATTAATTTATTCACGTTATTGTCCTCCGTTGATCATGGCAACTGCGTAACGAATCGCTTGCGCGTGACTAGAGGCAAGGCGCACACCAATCGCTTTCAGTTTTTGTTCTTGATCTTTGAGTTTTTGACTGTCACCCTCGGTGCCACAAACATACGCAATCATCGGAACATCTGGTCTTTGTTTCTTAAATTCGGTTAGCGCTTCCACATGAGTACCGGTGGGATCTTCGTGCGAGCCAAATCCTAATTCAAAATCCATTAATAAGACGCCAACTTGTGGGTCCTTTGCTTCTTGTAAAATTCGTTCAAGTCGAATGGTGGGTTCTATCATCGGATGAGGCCGACCATTGGTAAAAATGTCATCCCCTAAATCTACAAAACAATGCCCTTGCGAATGAAAGACATCGTCAAGATGTTCTTCTGGTTTTTTTGATACATTAGAATAAACACCCGCTAAAGATTTTCGGGCAATACTAATTGCCTCTGAACATAAGGTACCACCACAATATAGGCCGCGAATCAAACGATTCGTTTTCTTACTAGCAGCCGCATCAAGTTTTTGTTGTTCGGTCAGATGTTCAAAAACGGGTGGATTTAATTTCATCGCCTTTAAAGATAAATAGGCGGTTTCTGCCAAGGTTGAAGCATGGTAATAAGGACTATTCTCAGGTTTTTTTCCATCAATAAACCCAATGACAACGGGTTTATTAACGGTTTTTAATTTTTGGAGAATTTTTTCATATACACTCGCCGCAGGTGGTTTAGAAATTAAAGTAATCACTTTGGTGTCGGGATCGGCATTTAAAATATCAATCCCTTGAAGCATCATTAAGCCACCAATTTTTTCTGATAAATCACGACCACCAGTACCAATCGCTTGGGTAATACCGCCACCAAATCGATCAATTAAAACCGTAACTTCTTGTAAACCAGTTCCGGAGGCTGCCACAATCCCAATTGATCCTTTACGAATTGTATTAGCAAAAGCTAGTCCAACCCCATTGAGAATGGCGGTACCACAATCAGGTCCCATCAAGAGCAAACCTTTGGCAATCGCTTTTTGTTTCAATGCTAACTCATCTTCAATCGTCACATTGTCGGAAAATAACATTACATTTAACCCGGCATCCAGTGCCAAATGCGCTTCATATGCGGCATAAGCACCAGGAACCGATATCACCGCTACATCTGCTTGAATCGCTTTGGCTGCAGCGGGAGTCGAAGGATACGTCAGCGTTTGTTCTGAACCATTTTTGGCTTGTTGAGAAGCACTCTTGAGCGCTTTAATCAATCCTTCCACCACATCCGGATTATTTTGCTTAGTTTTGATGCCAATCAAACAATCGTTTGGTGAAACTTTGTTTAAGCGATCATCACTAAAACCAATATCTTTAATTAACTGCACATTCATCGGCGTTCCCATTAAAAGAAAAATTTCATCACCAGAATATTGTTTTTTTAATGAGGCCGTTAACGACATCAAGGTTACCGAGTCGTAATACTCGTTAACGAGAATACGCAAATACGTGTTCATACGTTTCCTCCTTTAAGGATGTTAATGTGAAATGATAGAAACTTGATAAAATCATGGCCCCTGAGTGGCCACCTAATCCACGAATGGACTGATCAATTCCTAATTTAGGTTGATGAATAAGGTGCCTTAACCAATCAATAAATACCTGACTATACGAACCATGATAAACGTCCAATAACATTTCTTGAGAAACTGCCGTTGTTTGGGAAAAATGTTGATTGACAAATGGATGAATGAGTGTCGGGGATTTACCTAAGAATCGTTTACTAAGGATATAACCGCACAAGGCATCATCTCCAAGAGGAGTAGAACCAGAACCTAAACCAATGATATTCGTAATTGAATTCAAAGAAGGTTGACGAAAGAATTGGTGTAATTTTTGTTGAGTCAAGGTATGTTCACTAACGATGGCTTGGTCAAGTTGGGTGTTTTGAAATAACTGTTCTAAAAAGAACAACAATTCTTTTCGTATTAATTTTATTTTTTCAACGACAGGCATGGTCCAGACTTCTGTATCATGGAGATCGATTGAATTACGGGCTTCAATCATGATCATCGTTGGACTCAACTCAACCCTCATCCCGGGGTAGAAAGTATGGAAGACCGCTTCGGGATAAGGATTAAGCACAATCCTTCTTGGACCATTGCCAAGGGTTGGATTTACGATGTGTAGATGGTGACCATCAAGCGTTTGAATGGTGACCATTTGTTGATAGGCACGAATAATCGTTCCCACCTTTTGCGTTTGCAAAAGATGGGAACTGATTAAATCTAAACTATTTGCTTGTAGCTTCCTTACCGACATTTTTTTCAGAAGGATCTTTGTAGTAGTGGAAGAATAACATGACTAAACCAAACATCACATAACCAATCGCCACTGGGTTAATTGCTTCTAATGTGGTTGGGAAACCGATTGAGGTCGCGTGAACGAAACCAAATAACGCTAAACCTGCAGTGATGAATGAATAGATTGCGGCTCTTAAGAAATTCTTATCGATGATGTAAATACCGATGGCACCAATTAACATTCCCACAAGAATGTCGCCGCCTGATAAGCGTTGCCAACCTAATAGAGGTACGCCACTGTTTGCTAATGCAACATAATCGATTTCTGCGCCCACTGCACCTAATGCAGAAGTCACTTTAAGCGTTACGAAACCAGCGATAAGTGGAATAAAGGATAAGGCGACTGCTGGGAAGTGTTTCTTTTCAGCAACAGCAAAGGCTTGGGCAGTAATCACCATGCCGATGTAAACAAGAATGGGTAACAAGGCAACGAGTGGAACGATACTTAACACTAAGTTAAGTAAGCCAGTAAAGGCTAAAACTAAAACGGAAACACCAGTCGCCCAAGAATAACCAATACGAGCACCCGTGGATTTCCAACCTGGGTGACCAATATAGATAATGGTGGGGAATGGTGAACCAAGTAATGAACCTACAACTGTAGCAAGGGCTGGAACTAACATGGACTTTGTCACAGGATAATGTTCACCTTCTGCTGCAGCAGATTCCAAATTGTCTAACGATTCTAAGAAGTCATAAATGGCTAAAGGAATTGCCGCTGGTAAGAATGGGGCGATGTAAGCAAAACCAGTGACCACAAAACCTAATTGAGGAATCGGTAAGTTTAATCCAACTGTGGAGAAAGAATCAACCACTTTGGTTGGATCCATATAACCTGTAACCCAGGCTAAAATGGTCCCGACAATAATGGCAAAAGCACCTGCAGGAATTTTAAATGGTAATTTCTTTAAGGCAAACCAACCACCTAAAACGATTGCAAACGACGTCATCCCTAAATATGGCGTGGTGAACATTTCACCAGCTGGGTTCATAGAGATATAGGTAATAGCCAAACCAGCAAGAGCTCCTAATAATGCAGTTCTTGGTAAGTATTTATTGATGAATGGACCAATAAATGCACCAGCGGTCATGATTAATCCTTGGATTAAGTTCCACGTGACACCGGCAGCAAGCGCATCTTCCCATGAGGCACCACCAAGTTTAACGACAAGGATGACACCAAAAGCCACGGCAAAATAATGTGGAACCGATAATCCATATGGCATCGCCGTGACATTAGGATTATTCGTTTTTCTTGCCAGTTGCATGGCAAGATAAGCAAGAATTAAACCACCAGCAGACACAGCGATAGCAGTGCCTGGAACAACAATGCCAAATACCATGCCAGTAGGCATACCAATTAAGAGTAATAAACCAATCGCAGCTAAGAAGTTCGTTAAGACGTTTGAGAATAAACCAAAGTAACCGTTTAAGTCACCTTTGACCCACCATTGAATGGTTTGGGTTTTTGTTTGAGCCATGTAAATGTCCTCCTTTTACTTTAAGCTCTTCAAGAATTCTTCAGAAGTCGTCGTCCAGCCAAAAATACCACCTTGTTGATTCACCATTCGAATCGCTGCTTCTTGATCACGAGGATCAAAAGCGGCAGTGCCGTCTTCTAACATTAAACATTCATAACCTCGATCATTCGCTTCACGAATGGTGGTATGAACACAAACGTGAGTAGTGACACCGCATACAATCAGTGATTCAATGCCGTGTTTTTTTAAATGCCGTTGTAAACTTGTTTGATAAAAAGCGCCTTTGCCAGGTTTATCAATGACCAATTCACCTTTGATGGGTTGTAATTCATCGACAATATCATGACCATATTCGCCGCGAACTAAGATTCGTCCCATCGGTCCTTTTTTACCAATGGAATTACTTCTTCTTAATTTCGCAGGTTCTAAATCAGATAAATCTGGTTTGTGTCCTTCGCGAGTGTGGATGACCGGCATCCCCTTTGCTCGTGCGGCATCCAAAACTTTTCTGACCGTTGGAATAATGGATTTTGTTGGGGTAATATCATTCCCTAACGCTTCACCAAAACCTCCGGGAGCGCAGAAGTCACGTTGCATATCAATAATCACTAAAGCAGTTTTCTTTGGATCATAATCAAAATTGAACGGTTTCGCTTTTGCTACATTTTTACGCATGTGTGGTTTCTCCTCCTTTCTTACTTAGTTTGTCGAATAGGCCGAAATGGTAACCGAGGAATAATAATGTGACCAAGGCATAACCGATGGTCATTCCTGGATTGGGTAAAATACCAACGGAAGTCGGTGCATGAATCACACCGAATAGTGTTAATACAACGGCAATACCGGAAGTAATTGCCGCGTTCATAAATTTACGATCAATAATAAAGGCAACAATCGAACCTAAAATCATCCCAACAACAATCGCACCTGCACCAAGATTAGCCGCACCTAGGTAATTGATGCCTGCATCAGTTAACACTTGATTACCAATGGTGCCTGCATCGGTACCAGCTGCACCTAAAGCTGTATCCATCGAATGTTGCGTCCATTCTGCAATCCAAGGAATCATTGCCATGACAGCGGCAGGAGCATATTTAAGATCAGATGAAGTAAAGGCTTGAGTGGTAATGACAATGCCGATGTAAAGCAGAATTGGATATAAAGCTGGCAAAGGAACGATATTTAATAACACGGGAACGATGCCCAAAAACGTCATGAGTAAGACACCTAATCCAGTCGCAGCCGCATAACCAATTCTCGCACCTGCTTCTTTCCATCCAGGATGGCCAATAAAGACAGCGGTTGGGAAAGGTGATCCAAAGGCAACACCTAATAAAGTGGTGATACCATCTGCAGCTAAAGCTTCTCTTGTACTATATTCATCGCCAGCAGCAGCGGCCGATTCAACATTATCAATGGTTTCTAAAAAATTATAAATACCTAAGGGGATTGCTGCCACAATCACTGGGGCAACTGCTTCTAAACCTTGTTGATTAAATAATTCACCTAAGGCGAAGTTGGGAAGATATAAACCTAATTTATCAAAGGAATTGATTAGGTTATCGAGGGACATATAACCACTCACCCAACCAATGATCACACCAAGTAAAATAGCAACAAGACCAACGGGTAAATTAAAAGGCATTCTTATTTTTCCAACAAAACCTAATATGACGACTGCCAAGGAAATTAAACCAATATAAGGAACATAAAAAACACTGAAAGCGGGGTTTAAAGCAATGTAAGTAATCGATACACCAGCTAAAGCACCTAACATCGCAGAGCGAGGTAACCACTTACGAACTTGTAAACCAATCCCAACACCTAAAATTTCGATAAGACCTTCTACTGCTGCCCAAATTAATCCAGCAGACCATGCTAATGTTGCATCATTGGTGGTCCAATACACCGGACCAATGACTGCAAACACAATTAAAAACATATGGGGAACACTTGATCCAGAAGGAAGTGCAGTCACATCTTTTCTTCCGGTTTTTTTAGCAAGTTTGTACGCCATAAATGAGTAGTAAACGCTGGCGACAAAGATGGCTAAGCCAACAGCAGGGAGAATTTTTCCGTACACAAATGCATCTGGTAGACCCACGACAAAACTCAGCAAAACTGCCATGGTGAGAATGTTGGTTAAGTTATTGGTAAATAGGCCAAAAAAGCCATTCCAATCACTCTTTACCCAAAGTTTCATGATTTTTTCCTCCGTTTCACTATCATATCGGTCATTGTAAGCGTTTTCATTATTATTTTTATACAAAGATAAATATTTATAGTTGTTATATAATAACAACATGAGTGTCTTCATAAGCGACCTATTATCGGCAAACATTTTAGATAGTTATAAAATCGTTTCTGGTAAGCGTAATTTAAATCGTGAAGTTGAAAGTATTTCCTTATTGGAAACACCCGATTTTGAAAAGTATATTCAAAATCGCGCCTTAATCTTAACAACGCTGTACCCCATCAAATCTAATTTGCCGTTGTTTAAAAAATTGATTCAAGTACTCGTTGATCGTCAAGTGGCAGCGTTGATTGTCAAACTCAAACGCTATATTGAAGAAATTCCAGAAGATATTATTCGGTTAACAGAAACCTTGGGTTTACCTTTAATTACGGTTGATTACGACGCTAACCTATCTGAAATTTCAACGCGTGTATTAAATGAGTTAACGACTAAGAACTTAAAAACAATCTCTTTATCATCTTTTTATTTGGATTTAGTCAAAACGTTGGATGAAAATCCAAAATTAGAAACCATCTTAAGCTTTCAAAGTCGATTAGAAAATATGGACTATTGGATCTTTTCAAAAATCCAAGAAAAAATAGTTTCAACCAATAAAAAAATCAATGCAATTGCAAAAGAAATCTCGACGCATACACCAACATTTCAAAAAATAAACGATCAATTTGTCTATTCTGATGAAGTTAAATTATCAAATCAATTGTTATATCA
>JBEDGE010000129.1:0-6058 GCA_041174805.1 Bacillota bacterium | reverse complement strand
GGTGACTATGAATTAAATCAAACCAAACAACAAGTTGTTGAACAAATTATTCGACCAACAGGACTTATCGATCCTGAAGTTGTGATTCGTCCCACGACAGGACAAATTGATGATTTAATGCAAGAGATTCAAAAGCGCATTGCTAAATCGCAACGGGTGATGATTGTGACGCTTACGATTCAAATGGCGGAAGACCTCACAGCCTACTTGAAGCAACGTTCATTTAAGGTTGTGTATATGCATGCAGAAACAAAAACGATGGAACGAAGTCAAATTATTTATCAACTTAGAAAAGGTAAATATGATGTTTTGATTGGGATTAACCTATTGCGAGAAGGATTAGACATTCCGGAAGTTTCTCTGATTGCCATTCTGGATGCTGACAAAGAAGGTTTTTTACGATCTGCACGTTCCTTGATTCAAATCATCGGTCGTGCGGCGCGAAATTCAGAAGGTCAAGTCATCATGTATGCGGATAAGATGACAGATTCAATGAAGGCGGCGATTGAAGAAACGAATCGAAGAAGAGACAAGCAATTAGCCCACAATAAACAATTTAACATCACTCCGATTACGATTAAGAAAGATATCCAATCACCGATGAAGGCCATTGATGATGATATTGCCAAGTTAACCCAAATCAAAGGCAAGTCATCGCGAAGTGAGATTGAACAACGTATTCGTGAGTTTGAAAAGTTGATGAGAGAAGCCGCAAAAGTCTATGATTTTGAGCGCGCAGCAGAACTTCGCGATATTATTTTTGAACTGAAGGCGGAAATCAATGGTTAGTTTTTCTTTTCATTTTCATCAAAACAAGGTATCATTTTGAATCGTAGGAGACATTTATGGAATTTACATTTTTAGATATCGTCTTTATTATCGTCTCATTCATTATTATCATTTTATCTTTGTTACAAGGTGGTAAATCTGAAGGGGCATCAGGCGCAATTACAGGTGCGGGTATGAACGTCTTTGTCAAAACCAAGGAACGTGGTTCTGAACTGATCATTTCTTGGTTAACGCTTGGTTTTGCAGTTGTCTTTTTCCTCCTAGCCTTATTAACAAACGCTTTAGCCTAGTTTCATTGGAATATGGATTAGACGAGGGATGATGTCCCTCGTTTTTCTTTGGTTGAATTTGATATAATTTTTATGCTTATGACAATTGCACAATATATTCAACAAGAAAAAAAACACCTACAATCATTAGCCCAAGGTCTTTCCACCAAACCACATTTGGTGATTATTCAGGCGAATGAAAATGAAGGTTCTAACATTTATATTCGGGGTAAACTTTCAGATTGCCAAGAAGTAGGTTTTCAAGCGACCCATCTGCGCTTACCAACCTCGATCACCCAAGAAGATTTACTTAGAGAAATACAAAAGCATAATCAAAATCCAATGGTCCACGGCGTCATTGTTCAAGTGCCTCTACCTGCGCACATTGATGCATCGGTGATTCGTCGAGCAGTCGTTCCCCATAAAGATGTGGATGGATTTCATCCTTTATCGCTGATGATGGCATGCACCCCAAAGGGCATTGTCGATTACTTAGCTGCGAGTGGTTTTGAATTTGTTGGTAAACACGCCCTCATACTTGGTCGCTCTTATATTGTGGGTCGTCCATTAGCAACTGCTTTGCTGGATCGCCATGCAACGGTCAGTATTGCCCATTCTAAAACCAAAGAAGAAGATCGAAGTGCATTGTTAGCAAATGCTGATTTAATCTGCGTCGCTGTTGGTAAAAAGTGGTATCTTTCAAATCAAAAAGTAAAACCAACCGCATGGATTGTTGATATCGGTATCACCCGAGAAGATGGTCAGATTTTTGGTGATGTTAAACCTGGTCGACACGTTGCGTTACAAACACCAGTTCCTGGTGGAGTCGGTCTACTGACGCGTCTATCTTTATTAAAAAATCTTTGGGAAGCCTACACCCAACAATTCAAATCAAAAGTAAAAGAAGATTGATCGACTAATCTAGATTTGCCTTCACATAATAAAAGCATATAATACCCTTAATATAAGGAGCTTTTTATGGATGCTAAAAAATTAAGACAATTTGCAACATTGGCGGTCAGACGTGGTGTCAATGTCAAACCAGGACAAGATGTGATTGTTCATGCTGAACTCGATCAACCTGAATTTATTACGATGGTGGTTGAGGAAGCGTATGCTGCTGGTGCACGTTCCGTTCGTGTCAAATGGACCCACCAACCCATTAGTCGTGTGAACGCATTAGAAATGAAAGAAGAAGTGATGGCGGAAATTCCTGAATGGCAACATGCAGAAATGGCGCATAACGTTAAAACCTTACCGGCACAAATTCATATTCGTTCGGTTGACCCAGATGGCATGAAAGGCACCGATCAAACTAAACTAACGAATGTTGCTAAGATTACGACCCCACAAATCTTAAAATATCGTGAACAAATGGATAATAAGTTTCAATGGACCATTATTGGTGTTCCATCCATCAAATGGGCTGAAAAAGTCTTTCCTAAATTAAAAGGGGAAAAAGCAGTTGAAGCGATGTGGGAAGCGATCATCAAAGCTACGCGAGTTACCAATGACCCATTAAAAGAATGGGACCGTCATAATGCAACGTTACAACAACGCAGTAAGCAACTGGATGCCTTGAACTTAGACTACCTTCACTTCCAATCGGCAAATGGAACCGATTTTAAAATTTGGATGATTCCAGAAGCCCGGTGGTTGGGTGGAGGAGAAAAACTCATCGACGGTCATTTCTATAATCCCAATATGCCAACCGAAGAAGTTTTTATTACCCCCAAAGCTGGCAAAGCTGAAGGTAAAGTTGTCGCCTCAAAACCATTATCCTATCAAGGTGAACTGATTGAAGATTTTGCAGTGACCTTTGCCGGTGGTAAAGTGGTCAAAGTTGAAGCCAAGAAAAATCAAAAACTTTTAGAACAAATGGTGAAAATGGATGAAGGTGCTTCCCGCATTGGTGAATTAGCCTTAGTCCCATTTGATTCACCAATTCAACAATCAGGTCTGTTATTCTATAACACCTTATTTGATGAAAATGCGGCTTGCCATATTGCCTTGGGTCGCGCTTATGTTAATTCCATTAAGGGTTATGCGACGATGACACCACAACAATTGACAGAGATTGGTTGTAATCGTTCGATGATTCATGTGGACTTTATGATTGGGAGTCGCGATTTAAAAATCACAGGATACAACCGCAAAGGTGTTGCCGTTCCTATTTTTGAGAAAGGTAATTGGGCTCCATCACTTAAATAAATTTTTAAATGAATCAAACAAAAAAACCTTCACGGATGTGTGAAGGTTTTTTCTTAGTGAAGTTTAAGCTTATAAATGTAAGTAACGATCGATTTCCCATTGAGAAACATAGGTTCGATAATCATCCCATTCTTTTTCTTTGGCAAGAATGTATTTATCGTAGGTGTGTTTACCAAGGACGGCTAACATCAACGGATCTTTCTTCATTTCTTTTAGTGCATCTTTTAAGTTTTCAGGAAGGTTTTGAATCCCTTGTGCTTCACGTTGTTCACGTGTTAATTCAAAGATGTTGTCGTAAACAGGAGGAATGGTTTTAGGATCTTTAGAGGCAATGCCTTCTAAACCTGCTGTTAGAATAAAGGCTAAAGCAAGATAAGGATTGGCGAGTGGATCCACGTTACGTAATTCGGTACGTGTAGAGCCGCCACGCGCTGCGGGAATGCGAATCATTGCCGAACGATTAGCGTCGGACCAGCATGCGTAGCATGGTGCTTCGTATCCAGGAATAATACGCTTATAAGAATTGACTGTAGGATTGGTTAATGCTGCGATTGAGCGTGAGTGATTTAAAATACCCGTCATCCATTTACGTGAAACATCTGATAATTGCATATCGCCTTTAGGATCATAAAATGCGTTTTCACCTTTGGCGTTTGCTAAAGACATATTCGTATGCATCCCTGAACCGTTAATCCCAGAAATTGGTTTAGGCATAAAGGTCGCATGTAAACCATGCTTGTGAGCGATGACTTTCACCACCGTTTTAAAGAGTTGTAGATTATCACATGCTTTTAAAACATCTTGGAATCTGAAATTAATTTCGTGTTGACCAACGGCCACTTCGTGGTGAGATGCCTGAACCATTAAACCTAATTTATCAAGTTCAATCGCAATATCACGACGGGTATAGTTATCACCGTCCATGGGTGCTAAATCAAAATAACCTGCGTCGTCGTTTGGTTCAATCACGGGTTTACCTTCTTTTACTTTGAACAAGAAAAATTCTGGTTCAAAACCAACGTTCAATGCTGAAAAACCAGCATCTTGCATCTTCTTAATTGCTTTTTTTAGAATAAAGCGAGGATCACCTTCAAAAGGTTCACCTTTGGGCGTATAAACATCACACACCAAACGCGCTACTTTTCCTAAAGCAAGACTTTCGAATGTGAGAATTTGCCACGTCGACAGATCGGGATACAAATACATATCAGCTTCTTTGATGCGCACAAAACCTTCAATCGAGGACCCATCAAACATGATTTTGTTATTTAGGGCGTCCTCTAAACGTGAAATGGGCAAATCAACAGATTTGACCATGCCGAGCATGTCGGTAAATTGCATCCTAATAAACCGAACATCCTCTTTTTTAGCAATAGCTAAAACGTCTTCTTTCGTCATGATTGCCATGCCTAACTCCCCCTATGAGATGTTGCCATTATTATAAATTACTATTTTAAATAGTCAATTATGGCTAATCTTCATCATCTTCGACTTCATTGTCTTCTTCGTCTTCGTCATCATCATCATGGCGATCGCCTCGCGGTCCATGGCGATCATCTTCCCATTCCCCTTCTTCACGGTCTCCATCTTCGTTAAATTGAATTGCTTGATAACGGTAACCAATGATTTCATTTTGGTCATTCAATACGGGAATGACGTAAACTGAAATTTTGCCTTTGATTCTACCATTGACACCTTGCATATCAAATTTGATTTCTAAAATGGTTTCTCCGTCTTCAACTTCATATTCAAATTTAAAAGTATCTTTAGTGCGATTGGTGTCATTGTTTTCAAAGAAACTTAATTCAACAACGGTTTCGTCATCTTCAATTTCAAGCTTGAATTCGGAAATGGTCAGTTCACCATTCACTATTTTTTTAACTTGAATTTTGGTTTCATCTTCTTCGAATTTATATTCGGTTTCGATGTAGTTTATTTCATCTAGATTGGCCCGGAATACAATTTTAGTTTCATCATCTTCTTGGGTTTTGCTGCCCGTTACACCATAACGAATGTTGTTATCAATGACTAAATCTCCACTAAAGACATAGTAGGTTTCTTCTTCGATCACTTCCGAACTTTCAACATTGTAGTACAGCGCATAAGGTACTGCTAAACCCTCAATGTCATAGACAACAAACGTATCAAGAAATTCAAAGTTAACATCATCGGATTCTTGTGAGACGATGACTGGCGCTTCGTTGGTCCCTAAAAATTGTTCAAAAACCGTTAAGTATGGATTGAGTAAGGTCATGGTTTCTTCAAAGTTTATGGTTTCTCTTTCACCTGAAGGTTTAAGTTTAGCTTGTAATAAAGCATTCAATAAAGGTTGGGGATTATTGGTTGATAAATTGGTTAACAAGGTCGCGGAAGTGATACTGGAAATTGAAATAGCTTCTTTTTCGTTGTTGAGTCGTAGAGGTGGCAAAACAATCTGACTTGATACTGGTAAAGAGGTTTCAGATGTTTGTGAGGATGTAATGGATGTTAGTGTTGAATCACTGGATGGTGCGATGGGATTGGTATTTTGAATTACAATTGCAAAAATAAACATACCGGCTAGGACCGTGGCAATTGGTAAAAGTTTGAAGAATGAGAACGATGATTGCTTAGGAAAATTTTGCAAAATAAACGGTCGAAGATTCGGCATCTTACCTTCCGCTTCTTCTTTGATTTTTTTTAAGACATCTTTTTCGTTCATTTTTTTAAAGCCCCCTTCATTTTTTTAATCGCTTGGTTATATTTCCACGTGATGGTTCCGATTGGCATATTCATCATCAAGGCAATTT
>JBEDGE010000128.1:0-2861 GCA_041174805.1 Bacillota bacterium | reverse complement strand
CAGCTCTTGTCAAGCCAGCACGGAAACCATTTTCGTGGGTGCCACCATCTTTGGTGCGAATGTTGTTTACATAGGAATAAATACTTTCGTTATAGTCTTGTAAACAATACTGCATCGCCACTTCCACTTTAATTTCCCCTGTTAAATCTTCAAAAACTAGAACTGGGTGCATCTTTTCTTTGGTTTCATTCAAGGTTGCAATATACTCTTTTAAACCTTCTTCATAGAAGTATTCTGCTTCCATTTTCGTCCGTTCATCTTTGGCGATAAATCTGACTTTTTTCATTAAGAAAGCCGATTCTTGTAAGTGGGCAATAATGGTTTCCCATTTAAATTCAACGGTACTAAAGACTTTAGGATCTGGTTTAAAGCGAACGAGCGTTCCAGTCTTATTTGACTTACCTACTTTTTCTAATTTACCAATCTTTTTACCACCGTTTTCAAAACGAATATGATAACTAAATCCATCACGATTAACAGTGACATCAACATATTCAGATAAAGCATTGGTAACGGAGGCACCTACACCATGTAAACCTGCGCTTGAAACGTAGTTTTTATCAGAGAATTTACCACCACTATGCAGGGTGGAAAAAATGATTTCAACTGCAGGCTTTCCGGTTTGTTTTTGTATGCCAACTGGAATCCCCCGGCCTTCATCCTTCACGGATAGGGATCCATCTTGATGGATGGTCAAGGTAATGGTGTCACCAAAACCTGATAAAGCTTCATCAATCGCGTTATCTAAAATTTCCCAAACCAAGTGATGTAAACCGATGCTATTGGTTGAACCAATATACATCGCAGGACGTTTACGAACCCCATCGAGCCCTTCGAGTACATCAATGCTATCTTCGTTATATGTATTTAAGTTTTGATTTTTAGCCATTTTTCGTTATCATTTACCTAAAGCATTATAGCAAAAATCCATAGAAAGCGTAAAAAAATATGATTCAAAACCTCGCATTAACCTTCGTTCCTATGCTGATTGGCTACTTATTAGCATCGATACCTTCGGGGGTGTGGATTGGCCAATTACTATACAAAAAAGATGTAAGAAAACTTGGTTCCGGTGGCAGTGGTATGACGAATGTTTATCGAAACTTCGGAAAGTTTGCAGCCACATTAGTTTTCATCATGGATTTAACAAAAAGTATTCTTCCCGTTTTATTGGCATCCTGGTTTGTCTTTCAATGGACACCTCTTGCTAGCGAAAACCCTTTCTTAGGCCAACTTGCCATCATGTTAACCGGTATTGGAACGGGTCTTGGTCATTGCTATCCTATTTTTGCACAATTTAGAGGTGGTAAGGCTGTCTCATCTGCTGGGTCATTTATGCTGATGACCAATTGGATTATTGCCTTTGTTGGGCTTGCGGTGATGCTGACCATTATTAAAGTTAAAAAGATCGTTTCGATAGGTTCTATCCTTGGTCACTTGTTTGCCGTTTTTTTAACCTTGCTATTATGGATTCCCGCTTTATCAGAGTTTGGGATGTGGAATGGCGTGCAATCAGGATGGCTATTTACGTTAACAAACCTGTTGATTTGGTTCTTACTCGTCTATCGCCATAAAGAAAATATCCAGCGATTACTCGCTGGAAAAGAATTAGATTTTAAAAAGAAAGCAAATTAATTATTTTTGAGCGTTCATGCTGTTAATCACAGCGCGAACTTGGGCTTCATTGGGTTTACGACCCATCGACATAAACATCGCACGAATCATTTTTTCGTTAATTGGTGGATTTTTAGCTAATTCTCTTTTGAAATACCATCTAGACAAGAAAAAACCACCCACGAGTCCGCCAACTAAGCCTAGAAATAAATACAGTAAGGTTTGCCAGATATCCATATTCAATCCTCCTTGGATTAAGCTCGACCGTCGTAACTACCGTCTTCGGTGCGGATGCTGATCGTTTCACCTTCGGAAATAAAAAGAGGAACGCGAAGCTTATAGCCTGTTTCAAGGGTGGCTTCTTTCATTGCTTTATTAATGGTGTCACCTTTGACCGCAGGTTCACATTCGGTTACTTTTAACGCTACTTTCGCAGGTAAAGAAACACCCAAAATTTCTGTTTCATAGAAAAGAATTTCGATTTCTTGTTCAGTGACTAAAAAATTAACTTCCCATGCTAATTTTTCTCTGGTAATTTCCAATTGATCAAAGGAAATTTTATCCATAAAAACGAGGTTGCCATTGGCTTCGTATAAATAGGTCATTTTGCGCTTATCTAATGTAATTTTTTCAACATCAGTACCACCCAAAAATGACATTTCGGTAATCGAGCCAGTTCTGAGATTTTTTACCTTGGCTTTGACGACCATCTTTCGCATCGCTGTTTTGTTTAAACTAACATCGATAACGGTATAAATGTTCTTTTCAAATTCAAAGTGGTTACCAGGTCTTAATTCCGTTGCATTGACCATTTCCGATCCTCCTTAAAATAACAAAACGATATTATTTACGTTCCTTATGAACGGTGGGCTTATTGCAGCGACTGCAAAATTTATTCAATTCCATCTTTTCGGGTTTGGTTCTGCGATTTTTACTCGCTAAGTAATTTTCTTCACCACAAACCGTACACTTTAACATAAAACTTTCTCTCATCTTTTTATCCTCCAAAGCACGTTGTATAGCATAGCATACATCGGCCTATTAATCTATGGTTTTTACTTTAAAGATTCTCGCCAACCCTGAACAAATTGTTTTGCTTTTAACATCGCAATTTCTTTAGCGTAAGGTGTGATCTCATCCACCCAGGGTGTTTCCAGGATTTTAGGGAGGTGGGCAAGTTTAGGATGATGGACATAACGACTCAATGTCTCGAAACCGATTGCACCATAACCTAAATTTTCATGGCG
>JBEDGE010000127.1:0-3331 GCA_041174805.1 Bacillota bacterium | reverse complement strand
CAATATCGTTTTGAACTATCTATCCATTTATGTGTTTAATTGGGGTGTTGCCGGTGTTGCATGGGCAACCTTTATTTCTCACGTTGGATCTTTTATTGCTCACTTAATTCTGGCAAACTTCCATCTCCCCAAAAATATAGCGAAGGCAAATGTTCCTGCAAGAAAATTACTTTCCGATTCATTAGAAGTTGGCTTACCATCTGCTTTTGAAAATTTTGCTTTTTTGGGTGCAATGGCTGTGATAATTACAATTTTAAACTTCTTCGATACCACTGGCGTCGAGACTTCCGTTCGTGTCACAGTTGAACACATTGCAAAAATGGCTTTTGTACCAGCTGCGGCATTGGCACACGCTAGTGCCATTAAAACTGGTTTTTATGTTGGTGCTCAAAATTATAAAAAAGCCCAAAGACGCATCTTTAAAATTTCTGCTATCGGCATTTTGATATCAAGCTTACTAGGCTTACTCATTGCCTTATCGCCGGATGGGATTATTTCTATTTTTACCTCAGTTGAGCATATTGAGGGACCAGAATTAGTCCACCATATTGAGCTGATTAAAACGGTGCTTTGGTTAAATATTGCGGTTGAGGGTGCTAGAACCGTCAATATTATCCTCGGTGAGTCACTCAAAACAACTGGCGATGCATGGTTCTTAGGAACGATTTCATTATTTTCACTGATGTTTTTTGCAATCGGTGGATCATTCTTGTTTGGATTAATGTTTAATAATGGTGTGGTAGGAATCTTTATTGCCCTAACCATTGATGAAGCCTTTAAAGCATTAGTCTTTATGTGGCGTTGGTCAACACGACGTTGGACCACTCGAGCCCTCGTATTACCAATCAATATAAACGCTTAAATCAATTTTAATTTAGAAGATCCTGTGGCGCGCCCGGCACGATTCGAACGTGCGACCCCAACCTTCGGAGGGTTGTACTCTGATCCAGCTGAGCTACGAGCGCAAGTAAGAATGGTGCCTCCGGTCGGACTCGAACCGACATGAGCTCACGCTCGACAGATTTTGAGTCTATTGCGTCTACCAGTTTCACCACGGAGGCAACGGATTCATTATACGCACTCCAAAGATGTTTCTCAATCCTCAAGGTGCTTATAATGTAGCTAGGAGGTCCAGTATATGGACTACATTATCCGACATGAAACCAATCGCTTTTGGATTGCCGATGATCATCAACAAATGATTGGAGAAATCACATACCATCTCGATCAAGATAAACGTTATGTCGTTACCCATACATTTGTGAACCCCTCTTATCGTGGACAAGGTTTAGCAAATAAGTTGTTAGATCAAGTCATCGAATTAGCGACAAAAGAAAAACGATATATATATCCCTTATGTTCGTTTGCTGTGAAAGTTCTACAAAACGTTCGCTATAAACATCTTTGGGATCCCAAAGAAGGTGAACCATCTGGTGGTTCGTGTACATGGGTTAAACGCTAAACAAACAATAAAAAACCTCGGTATCATCACCGAGGTTTTTCTTTTTAGTCTAATTAAGCAAACTTATCGTAGAAGACATTGACTGGTTTAATTTGATGTTTATTTAAAACCTTAATACAAGCATCAATCATCCCTGGTGAACCGCATAAATAAGCTTCAGCTTCGGCAAGATCACCCGTCATACGATCCAAGACATCCGTGATTAAACCAGTCGCACCATCCCAATTATCTTGGGGGAGAGGATTAGATAAGGCTGGGATGTATTCAAAGTTAGGATATTCCTTTTGTAATTGCTTCATTTCTTCAGTGTAATATAAATCTCTTACAGCTTTTGCACCAAAGAAATAGCGAACTTTACGAGTCATACCTTGTTCTTTTAATCGAGCAAGGATTGAACGAATCGGAGCTTTACCTGAACCACCGGCGATACAGACAATGTCACGCTTGGATTGTTCTTGTAAGAAGAAAGTGCCATAAGGTCCTGTAACGGTGACTTTATCACCCTTTTGTAAAGCGTTAAACACATAACTGGTTGCCGCACCGTTCGGTACATAGCGAACAATCATTTCAATGGAATCCTTGATACTTGGATTGGAAGCGATTGAATAGGCTCGAACCACATCAATACCGGGAACCTTTAATTGCGCATATTGTCCTGGTTTAAAGTTCATCGTGGTTGGCGATAATAATTTAAAACGTACAAGTTTGATATCGTATGTTAAATCCTTTATTTCAGTAATGACCGTCTTATATTCTTTTGCTGATAACATGCTTTCAGGAATTTCAACTTTCATGTTACCTTTGACTTTAACTTGGCAAGATAAACGAACACCTTTTGCCGCGTCTTCAGGCTTGATGAATGCTAACTCGGTTGGTTTAATTTCACCACCACCTTCGGTGACAGTGCACTTACAAAATCCACATGTGGCTTTGCCTCCACAGGCAGACGGAACAAAGATTTTTTGACTAGACAAAATATTTAATAAGGTTTCATCACTGGTCACTGGAATTTCTTTTTTGCCATTGACGATAACGGCTCTGGCAGCGTTATTACCAAAGACCATGTCAAAAACAACAATTAATAACGTCACGACCAATAACACACCTAATAAAATTAATGGCGTGGAAAAATCCATATGTCAATCTCCTTATGCAGTGACGTTGGCAATGCCGGTAAATCCGATAAATGCTAACGCAATAATGCCGAGTAAAACAAAGGCAATACCTTTGCCAACCAAACCCTTAGGTAAATCAGAACGAATAAACATTTTTTCACGAATCGCCGCAAGCAGGATGATTGCGATCATCCATCCGATGCCGCTGCCAAAACCATAAACTGCAGTTTCTGCAAAGGAATAATCGCGGTTAACGAAGAATAACGATACAGCAAGCACGATGCAGTTCACGGTAATTAAAGGTAAGTAAATACCGAAGGTGCTATAGATTGCGGGTAAATATTTTTCAATTAGGATTTCTAAAAATTGAACCGTCGTTGCAATGGTAATCATAAAGACTAACAAGTTTAAATCTTGCGTACCCGTACTCTTTAAGAATTCATAAACTGGCCAGTTAATCACCGCGGTTAAACCTGTAACCAAGACAACCGCAACACCCATTCCCGTTGCATTCTTTACATTGGTGGAGATGGCAATCAGAGGACACATACCCAAGATATAAACAAGGGCAATGTTGTGATTGAGAATCGAGGCAATAAATAATTCGATTAAGTTCATGTTGGTTTACCTATTGATTCCCTTCTTGGAATTGTTGACGATCACGAATGAACCAAACAAAGAGGGAGATAATAAAGAAACCACCTGGTGCTAAAGCCATAATCGTCCAAGGGACCCAACCTTCACCCATCACAGG
>JBEDGE010000126.1:0-3261 GCA_041174805.1 Bacillota bacterium | reverse complement strand
ATACTGGATTATTTCCATTAACTATTTAACTGAAAAACATTTAGAGTCTTCACAATATCCACATGATGTAGCAACAGCTTTGAATACGCATCAATTCATCCGAGAACAATTAAAAACCCGGTGGCAGTTTGAGGGTACCATCCGGGCTGTTGATTACAACTAATTTAAGCTATTTAATTTGCAGGTCGAGTGGTAATGTTTGTGGTTTTTCGCTTGCAAGCTTAACGGCTAATATACCAGGAACTTCTTCCATGAGGATGACTTCTAATCCACCCGATAAGGTAGAGTCAATTAATCCACAAGAAGAACAAGCACCTTCCATTCTTAAATACACAATGCCATCAATAAAGGAATCAAATTCAACATTGCCGCCATCACGAATAATGAAGGGGCGAACTTTATCTAATGCTTCTTCAATTTGTTGTTCGATTGTCATGCCAATATGATAACGAGAATTTTACTGAGTAGCAATCAATAAGATTACAAATAAAAAAACCATCGTTTGAACGATGGTTTGGTGCCCGGGGACGGACTTGAACCGTCATGGTGTCGCCACCGCAGGATTTTAAGTCCTGTGCGTCTACCAATTTCGCCACCTGGGCTTAGCATGGTCTCCCGCGAAGGAATCGAACCTTCGACCCCTTGCTTAAAAGGCAAGTGCTCTAACCGACTGAGCTAGCGGGAGTCTTTTGGCTGGGGTACCTGGGATCGAACCAGGGAATGATAGAGTCAAAGTCTATTGCCTTACCACTTGGCTATACCCCAAACAACGAATGGTGGAGGCTGGTGGATTCGAACCACCGAACCCGAAGGAACTGATTTACAGTCAGCTGCGTTTGGCCGCTTCGCTAAGCCTCCATCGGTGTGCTCACACTGGTAGATCATGGTGGATGTTGAGGGGTTCGAACCCCCGACCTCCGCCGTGTAAAGGCGATGCTCTCCCAACTGAGCTAAACATCCCTTGGGCCTACGCGTGCTTACTTAATATATCAAAAGGCGTTTTTTTAGTCAATGAAAAAACCTAGAAAATGCTAGTCCTTAATAACCTTTTTTACCAAGCAATCTGAACATATTTCGTTTGTATATTTCCACTCCAGGTTGATTAAACGGATTGATACCTAATAGGTATCCAGAATAGGCGACGGTTTTCATAAAGAAATACAAAAGATGACCAAGATGATGGGCATCCATTTGATCGAGTGTAATAAGAATCACTGGAACTTGACCTTCTTCTACGTGGGCTTGAAGGGTGCCTAGATATGCTTTTTCGTTCACAAAGGATAAGGGTCTACCAGCGAGATAATTTAATCCATCTGCATCATTGACACTTAGGGGAACCGTTAAGTCATAGGTTGGTTTTTTTACAAAAAGGACCGTTTCAAATAAAACTGGTGAACCATCTTGAATGAATTGGCCAACACTATGTAAATCTGTGCTAAAGGAGACCGACCCAGGTAATAGACCTTTATTCTCTTTACCTTCTGATTCAGCAAAAAGTTGTTTGAGCCATTCAGCAATCATGGCAAATTGTGGTTCATAAGTCACAAACATTTCAACAGCCTTTTCTTGATAAAGTTGATGCCTTGCAATGGCATATTGTAAAGCAGGATTCGTATCAATTTGACTATTGCTGTAGAGATCCATTGCCTCTTTGGCACCTGCCATGAACGCTTGAATATCAATACCTGCAGCGGCAATTGGTAGCAGCCCCACTGCGGTTAAGACCGAATAACGTCCACCAATATCATCGGGTAAATTAAACGTTACATAACCTTCTTGTTTAGCGAGTGAACGTAAAGCGCCTTTTTCTTTGTCAGTCGTTGCAAATATCGCTTTTCTAGCCTCTGCAACACCAATTTTCTTTTCTAATAAATCCTTTAATAATCTAAATGCAATGGAGGTTTCGGTCGTGGTTCCTGACTTTGAAATGACGTTGATTGCGAATGTCTTGGTTGCTAAATAATTTAATACTTGCTGTGTGTAAGTCGGTGAAAATGTTTGACCTAGATAAATTACTTCTAATGATTTTTCTTTGTTAGGCATGAGCCCTTGGATCGCTTCAATAACGGCTCTAGCACCAAGATAAGAACCACCAATTCCACAAACAACAAGCACTTGGAATCGTTCGCGAATCATTTTTGCAGTTTTTTGAATTAAAGAAAATTCTTCTTGATCAAATTGTTTTGGCCATTGATCCCAACCTAAAAAATCTCCACCTGGTCCTTTTTTTGTCGCAATTAAATCAGTGATGCGATTGATACGATCTTGGTAATCCTTCCATGATCCTTTCAGTTTTGTATGGGTTAAGTTAAGTGACAGCATAAGCTAGTCCTCCAATTTCTTTTTTTGTTCGGCAATCCAAGTCGGCAACATGGTCTTGAGGGGTGAAAAATCAATTTCATGTGGTGGAACTTTGAACCAAAAAGGATGAGCTTTATCAGTGAGTTCATCTTTCTTAATCAAGCGTTTAATTGATAATTTTAAATGTTGAGTCGCCGGATCGATCGCGAGAACTTTAACTCTGACATATTCTCCAACAATTAAATACGTTTCAATTCTTTTAACGTAATCGTCTGAAATTTCCGAGATGTGAATTAAACCTTTTTGACCATTTGGAAAACCGATAAAAGCCCCATAGGTCTGTATATCAATGACTTTGCCAACGATTATTTCATCGATTTGATAACTGCTCTGATTCATCATTAGATTAGCTTCTCTAGAAGAAGAAGGTCATCCTCGGTAACCACTTTGAAATTCATACGGCTTCCCATGACAACATGGACTTTCTTACCCATTAAAAATAACAAACTTGCATCATCGATAGCAGTCTTAATTTTTAATTGACGAGCGTGTTCATGGGCTTCTAATATGGTTTCAAACTCAAAGGCTTGCGGGGTTTGAGATAAATAAATATCGTTTTTTCCAAGATAATTATTCAATGTTGCTTTATCATCGACAACAAATAAGGAATCATTGATTTGTCTTGCAAGGGTCATGGCAGGATAATTCTTTAGTTTTGAAATAAGAGCATCCACCAAAACAGCACTGATCATCGGTCTAGCGACGTCATGAATTAAAACATAATCTGGTTTGATATGAAGTTTGGCATATTGCAATCCTAAGTAGGATGATTCTTGACGCGTTTTTCCTCCGGCAACAACATGGATCGTTTTTAATTTTGAGTACGGTTTTATTTCATCTTGAACTTGGGAAATAAACTTATCGTTTATGACTAAAATGATTTGGTCAATTTTTTTATGT
>JBEDGE010000125.1:0-7046 GCA_041174805.1 Bacillota bacterium | reverse complement strand
CAATTTCTAAGGTCTTTTATTTTTATCTCGACCTTATTGTCTGCCTGTGATATTCCTTTTCTTTCAAATGCATCGTCATTATCCATCATCTCGAGTCCCGAAAATTCAAGCTTTTTGAGTTCTCAAATCTCATCCTTGGATTCAAGTTTGGACGACACAAGCCTGACCGAATCTTCGATTACTAATACTTCCATTTCATCGTCCGATTCCATCTCCTTGATTTCAAGTAGCGAGGTTTCAAGTGAATCGGTTTCAAGTATATCTTCCGTCACTTCATCTTCTTCAAGCTTAACGACGTCAGTTGTAAATTCAAGTGCGCCAGTATCGTTGATTACCATTCCTTCAAACGCGCCAAATTACTATCAAAACATCTCTCCCTCACTATCGGGTGAGGCTCTCAAAAATGCTTTGGATATTTTAATTTCTTCTAATATAGATGTTGATTATAGTTGGTGGCGTTATGAATCCGCAGATGAATCATTAACGGAAACCAACAAAGTCATCACCATCTATCCCCGTCGTAACTATTTAAAAACAGCCCATGTCAGTGGTAACACCGCGGCAACTTGGAATCGAGAACATACCTATCCCCAATCCAAAATTAGTGGATCCGCTTTAGACGATAACCACCATATCTTCGCTGATGACTGGAAAACCAATAGCACCCGCGGTAACTATCGTTTTGGCATCGTTTCCACTAAAAATTCATCAACACAAGTCAAGGATTCTAGTAATCTGGTAACGGATAATTATGTTGCCGGTGGATTTTTTGAACCAAACGATGCTGCTAAAGGTGAGGTCGCTCGCGCCACGCTTTATATGAATACACTGTATGGTTATACCTTAGATGGTAATTTTCAATCCAATGAATTAGCTGTTCTGTGGGCGTTACAATATCCACCGACCAATCGAGATATGCAACGCAATAATCGCGTCTATACGAATCAAGGTAACCGTAATCCTTATATCGATCGTCGAGACTATATTTGTTTGGTTTATGGGATGACTTCTTTTAACACCCGTCAAGCTTGTGGACTGGCTTAACGTAAATCAGATTTTGCAAAATTTCTGCCACCAACATACAACAATAAGAAGATAAGGGCGAGGTTACTGCCAAGGGTTTTCCAGATATAACCTTGTGTACCTTCACTAAAGAAATTAATCCTTGTGGGAACAAAGAAATTAAACAAACTCCCAATATTGGCTAACCTTTGCAATTGATAAAAGTAAACCCATTCAAAAGCAGCATTGATATCCGCTTGGGCCTTTTCAAATGAAGCAAGGTCTGTGAATTGATCAATATCGAGTAAGACAGTCGCTTCAATAATCGTTTTGATAATCGTGGTTAAGGTTGGACCAAGGACAAAAATGAGTAAGGTAAAAATAATTGCCGCTGCCGTGGTTTTAGATTTTAACGCTAACCACGTTGTGAGTAATACCCCGGTGATGATTAGTAAATATCCAAAACTCATATGAATCATAAAGTTGGCAAATGTGCCACCATCATCAACGGTGATTGGAAACAAGATCAACCAAGAGAATGCACTTGGTAAAGCGTGAAACAAGATTAATCCTATGAAGGTAATGATCACAGACATCATCATTTGAACAAGGTAAATTTCAAACTTGGAATAGCCGGCAATAATTTTATTACGAATCGTCCCTTGGGTTATATCTGTAGCGATAAATAAACTGGTCACGACGCCAATCAGTAAAATTTGGATTTGACCTAATTGAAAACTGGATTCAAGAATGGTTCTTGATGTTAAGAAAAAATTGAATTCTCCAGGATTAATTTCCACCTTTGTAATCCAGGCGACTAGAACATTTAATCCGCCTAATAAAAAGATGATAAAGGCAATCACAATGGCAGAAGTTTGTCTTCTTAAACGGGCAAATTCAATGGCAAATAAGCGGTTCATTAGGACTTCCCTCCAATCATCTTCATAAAGAAGGCTTCTAAATCATCGCTCTCTTTATTCATTTGAATTAATTCAATATTTTGTTTTAATAATTCGTTGAGATAGGGTTGAATGGGTTGTTGACCATAAATTTTAAGTTGAGCACCACTCAATTCAAAATCTTTTAAACCTTGCTTGTTTAAAGGCTCAAGATTAAAGGATGAACTGGCCAATGAAAGTACAGTCGCTTGCCTAGATTCTTTTTTAATTTGTTCTGCCGTAATTTCTCTTAGTAATTTACCATGATCAAAGAAACCATATCGCGTAGCAAGTTTTGAAAGTTCGGTTAACATATGCGAACTAATGAGCATAGTCAGACCTTCTTCTTGATTTAATTTCAGCAGAAGGTTTCGTAAATCCCGGATCCCTTCTGGGTCTAATCCATTATTCGGTTCATCTAAAATGAGAAAGGAAGGATTGGAGATTAAGGCCATGGCAATACCTAATCGTTGCCGCATCCCTAAAGAGAAATTCTTGGCTTTCTTCTTCTTTTCAATCAGTAGCTTTTCTAAATCAACTTTCTTTAAAACGTTTTGAATGACGAGATGATGGTTTTCTTTAATCCCTAATAAAATACATTGAAGTTTTAAATTCTCATACGCAGATAAATTTAAATGTAAAGCTGGGGATTCAACAACTGCAGCCATTTTCTTTCTGGCTCTCACAACCTTCATCGGTTCGGTTTCACCGAAGAGGGCAAACGATCCTTTGGTAGGCTCTGCAATCCCAGCAATCACCCGAATTAAAGTTGTTTTACCCGCACCATTCTTACCAATAAAACCATAAATATCACCCTTTTGAATGGTTAAATTGACGCCATCTAAGGCTCTGGTCTTTCGATAGAGTTTGGTAAGATTGATTGTTTTTAATATTTCCATAGATGTCCCTAATTCAAAGTATATAGCCCTAGAAATGAAAAAACACCACTTACTGGTGTTTTATATTCGCTTTGGTAGCTGCGGAGGGATTCGAACCCCCGACCTACCGGGTATGAACCGGACGCTCTAGCCAACTGAGCTACGCAGCCATCTCTTGGTGGAGCCAAGGGGGATCGAACCCCTGACCTCCTGGTTGCAAACCAGGCGCTCTCCCAGCTGAGCTATGGCCCCATATGCACCAAGCGTGCGAGATAATCTTATTATTTTTTCACTTAATTTACAAGCAATTTAAGCGAATGGCGCGCCGGGTAAGACTCGAACTCACAACCCCTAGGTTCGAAGCTAGTACTCTATCCAGTTGAGCTACCGGCGCACACCTCGATATTATAAAACAATTTGATACCAATTAGCGAAAGCGTTTTAAAAATTCAATGGTCCGTTTTTGTTGGGGATGATCAAAAATTTGTTCTGGTGTACCATCTTCGATAATTTGCCCTTGATCGATAAAGATCACCCGGTCTGCAACTTCTTTAGCAAATGCCATTTCATGGGTGACAACAATCATCGTCATCCCTTCATTGGCAAGCTCTTTCATCACCGCGAGCACTTCACCGACGAGTTCAGGATCAAGTGCAGAGGTTGGTTCATCAAATAAAAGGATTTGCGGTTTCATCGTTAAGGCCCGAGCGATCGCCACTCTTTGTTTTTGACCGCCGGATAGAGACAACGGAGAAGCATGAACAAAGTCCGTCATCCCTACTTTCTTTAAATATTCACGAGCGAGGGTCGCCACCTCTGCTCGAGGGCGTTTCAATACCGTCGATGGACCGATCACACAATTCTCTAATACATCCATATGGGGAAATAAATTAAAGGATTGAAATACCATGCTCACTTCCGCACGTAAGGTTTGTAGGTTTGCTCCACGAGCATTAAAAGGTTTACCTTGATAGATTAATTGACCTGATGTCGGATATTCCAATAAATTAAGCATGCGTAATAACGTGGATTTACCGCTACCTGAAGGACCGATGATACAGGTAACTTGACCAGGTTGAAAACCAACGGTGATATCTTGAATGACTTTTGCTTTACCAAAAAATTTGGTAACGTTTTCTAATTTAATGATGTCCTGCGCCATCGCTAACATCCACGACTTCTAAGGTGGTTTGTGAGGTCGGAAATGACACTCGATTGACCACATGAAGTTTCCTTTCAATCCATTTTAATAAAGCTGAAAATGATAGGGTCATAATCAAATATAAAATTGAGACGATAAAATAGACTTCAAATTGCCGATAGTAGGTGGTGGTTAAAAATCTTGATGAATAGAATAAATCACTGACGGCAATGACAGATAAGACAGCGGTATCCTTGATATTGACGATAATTTCATTACCAAAAGCGGGTAATGAATTCTTGATCGCTTGAGGAAAGACAATGCGCATCATCATTTGACCATACGTCATCCCTAACGATAATCCAGCTTCTGTTTGACCTTTTTCAATCGCTTGGATACTGCCTCTCAGTATTTCTGCAATATAGGCGGTGGTATTTAACCCAACAACAGCAATACCAGCGATAAATGCAGGCCAGTAACCCGCAAAGTAAATGACCCCATAATAAATAACGGTTGCTTGGACAATCATCGGTGTGCCGCGAAAGACTTGAATATATACTTTAGAAAAACCATTACCGATGTTACGAAAAAACCGATAGAATTTAGTATCCATCGGTTGCTTTGGTAACACCCGTAATGCCACAAGGGGAAGCGAAAGGATAATCCCAATGAAGGTGCCGCTAATTGCAATGAATAAAGTGGTGAACACTCCCGTCGCAAAGACGAACCAATGCTTGGTGATTAAGAACCATACGCCTTCAAAAAACCCTTGTGGCATATACGTTAAATTTACTCTAAATTACTGGCTTGTTCGCTTGCTTCGGCCATCCAAGCTAAACGGGTTTCTTCTGTTAAAGCAGTTAAGGCAGCTTCAATGCCATCTAATAAAGCAGTATCGGCTTTTCTTAAACCAACCGAGACGGTGATTAAGAAATCATCATTTGGTTGACCTTCATCATCTAAAATGGTGATGAGTTCAATCGCTGATCCATGTTGCGTGACCATTTGTTGAGCGAATGGTTCTTCAGCAAGAATGGCATCAATGCCTGAGGATCCTGATAATAATGCAGTTAAAGCATCTGGATAAGTTGGATATGCATCTCCTAAAACCCATCCATCTGTTTCCTCATATCCAGCGATAATGTCATATTGTAAGGTTCCTTGTTGAGCAACAACGTTAGCACCTGCGAAATCGGCAACGGTTGTGGCATCAGCATAATCTGAACCAGGCAAGACGATCATAATCGAACGAGTTTCAAAATAAGGTTGTGAGAAACTAATGGTTTCTCGACGTGCTGGTGTATCGGTCATCCCAGCGATGATGGCATCAATGTTTCCTGACGTTAAGGAAGGAATTAAACCATCCCAATCGGTTTTGATGATGCGTAATTCAACATCCAATTCTTCTGCTAAATAAGAAGAGACACGAACATCATAACCATCACATAAGAATGATGAGTCTTGAATCGCAACCGTTGTATCGGTTGCCGTTGTCGTTGACCAATTGAATGGGGCGTAGCCACATTCTAGACCAACGGTAAGAATCCCATCTTCTAATGCAGGTGGGAGCGTGCCACAACTTGCTAATGCAAGGGCTGGCATGACTGCGAATAAGGCGGATTGCTTTTTCATTTTTTTTACCTCCTTAAAATAAAATAAGCATCGCCCTACCGATGCCTAAGGAGACAAATAAAATGCCTTCTTGTATCGATAGCGCCTCTACCAAATACATGGTAGGAGTCTAGAGGAATCTTATTCCCTAGCCCAATCAAGACATTTGACAATATCTTGTTTCGGCAATCTTCCCTTTCGTGTGGATCACGGAGTTCCCTCTCACCACATTACTATTGTTGACTGCGCCTCTATCTAAGAGATGTGTTTATATTAACAAATTTACTTTATGAATGTAAAGCATTATTTTTAGAATTTAAAAAGTCCCATATTCGGGACTTGATAATTGAATTTAAATTTTTAAATCACCTTCACCATACCATTTTAACTTTCTTGCATAGCCATCAACTAACCAAACTAATACGATTGGTAAAATAATTTGTAAAACAAAAATGGATAAGAGTGCTCCAATCAAATTACCTTCCATTGCCGATAACGTTGCGAATTGACCAACCAATCCAGAGGTTCCCATGCCGGCGCCAGTGGCATCTGTTAAGGTTTGAAACACCATCGTTGAAACCGGTCCTAATATGGCACTGACGATGATCACCGGTAACCATAGCATTGGTTTTTTCATCGCGTTTTTAAACTGCAACATTGATGTTCCTAAGCCAACCGAAATCGTCGTACCGAGATCATTATCACGGCGACCCATGACCGCAAAACCTAGCATGTGAACAGCACATCCAATCACTGCTGCACCTCCTGCTAATCCTGAGATGCCAAAAGAAATCGCAATGCCAGCTGAAGAAAAGGGTGAGGTTAAAATGATGCCCATTAACACACTGACAATCACGCCCATTAAGAACGGTTGTAAGGTCGTCGCAGAATTAACAAATTCTCCAATCGCACTCGCGATGGAACTAATCGGTTGAAAATATAACAAGGTGAATAACGTTCCCATTAAAATCGAAAATAAGGGAATGAGAATAATATCAAAAGGTGTTTTCTTTTTAAAAACAAGTTCCACAATCAACAATGCAGAAATCGTGGTCACATAGGCAACGAGAGGATCAGCTCTTAAAGCTAATCCTGAAGCGGTCGATAATCCACCAATGACCATCGCACCAATTAATTTTAAACCTTGAAGTTTAAGCGCCCAAGCGATGCCAACACCAATACCGACACCAAGAAATCCTCTAACAATTGCTGATATTTTGGTGATTTCAGTTCCTAGGTTAACCGACTCGGTTAATTGAAAATTCAATAATAAACCAAGTTGGTTTAGAATGACGGAAATGATTAAGGTGGCAAATAAACCGTACACCATGCCATTCATGGAAGTTAAAAAGAATTGAAACGGACTTAACTCAAAGAGTTTAATTTTTTTCATGACTTTATCTCCAGTTTTTAATGAGCGAACAATTGCTTTCTTCATTATAAACAAAAAAACACCTTGATGGAGGTGTTTTGGGA
>JBEDGE010000124.1:0-3300 GCA_041174805.1 Bacillota bacterium | reverse complement strand
CTATAATTCAGCAACTTAATTCAAACGTTTAATATGCAAATGTTTAAATATATTTTATTTCTAATCTTGCTATTAAATTCAGAATTTAGTTTTGCTGGTGATGCCGGCCAGATTCTTCAGCAAGAGAAAGAATTACAACGTCTGCAACAAATTCCACAAGCTATTCCAGATACACTGCAGATTGATGATGACCGACCAATCGTTGAGGATTTAGGTCCGAAAATATGGGTTAAAAAAGTTAGCTTCAAAGGCAATGAGGTGTTCACTGATGAGGAGCTTTTAGAGCAAGTGAATGCTTTCATTAATAAGCAACTGAGCTTCACCGAAATTCAACAAATCGCAGCAACCATCTCAAAGTTTTACCAAGATCAAGGGTATTTTTTAGCCCAAGCGATCTTACCCAAACAAGAAATTGTGAATGACGCAATCGAGATTATTATCCAAGAAGGTGCGCTCGATCCAAATCAACCGCTGCTGATTAATGATACTGGCACTGTCGGATTTCCTCTACGCTTAAAACAAACGCTTATTGAAGACTATATCATCGCTGATAAAAACCAATTAAAAATTAAGCAAGATGATCTTGAACGCGGTATCTTAAATTTAAATGATAATCCGGGGATTACTTCGGCCGCAAATATAGCCCCTGGGAATACTCCGGGCACCAGTAAAATAATCCTTGATGTTGCAGAGGGACCGCGCTGGGATGGATCAATCGCTGCTGATAATTACGGCAGCCGTTACACCGGTCAGGATCGTTTGACCACTATGGTAAACCTTAATAACCCCTCGCGTTATGGTGATAAAGTTAATTTTATGACGGTGAATGCCATTGAAGAGCCTTTTCATTTACACCGCCTAGCTTATGAATTTCCCTTGGGACGAAAGGGGTTGCGCGCCAATGTTGCCTTCAGTGAATTGGACTACACCTTAGGTAAAACTTTAGCCACCACACCTTCTTCTGGGGGGGCGGCTTATAACTGGTCTGCGGATGTTAAATACCCCATCTACCGAACCGCAGAAAAAGCATGGTTTGTGGGAGGGGGGTATGATTGGAAATCAATCAAAAGTTCAGCCTCTGGAGTGCGCACCGCAAATAAAAATCTGTATAGCTATAAACTCAATTCCAGTGGTCAATTGATCGATAAATTATTTGGTGGCGGGTTTACGCTAGCGGATATGTCTTACACCACTGGTGAATTGGATCTAATTGATAATTTAACCAGTTATACCAATGATCAAGGCTCAGGTGGAGCGCGAACCGATGGCGCATATCAAAAAATAAATATGCAGGTTGTTCGCATTCAGCGAGGAACGGATAAGCTTTCTTTTCAAATGATCTATAACCAACAGTGGGCATTTACTAATTTAGATGGCGCTGAAAAAATGATTTTAGGTGGTCCTGCCGGAGTTCGAGCATACCCTCCGGGAGAGGCGGCCGGAGATGAAGGTCATCGACTGAGTGTGGATGCAAAATATATCATGCTCACAGGCTCACGTTTTGGTGATGTCATTGGATCCATTTATTACGATTACGGACAAATTCATCAAAATGATCGACCACACTTGGTGACAGTCACTAAAAATTCATATTCCTTAGAAGGTTGGGGATTAGGTTTGGATATGGTCAGTGCAGGAAAATATTCAGTAAAAGCTGGATGGGCAAAAAAAATTGGGGACAATCCAAGTGCGTCGTCTGAGGGAAAAGATGTAGATGGATTTAGTCGAGACAGTCGGTGGTGGATTCAAGGGAGCGTGTTCTTTTAAATTATGAATCGAATATTTAAAGTGATTTGGAGTAAAGTCAATCGTCAATTTATCGCGGTAGGGGAAACTGCGCGTTCGGCAACAAAACAAAGGACTTCACGAAAACGATTAAAACCTTCCATACCATCTTTAAAAACACCCGCACTTTTATTAGGTTCCATATGGGCTCAAGCAGTTCTAGCTGACCCGATTGCCAGTACCGCATTGCCTACAGATCCGCATGTCGTTTCAGGTGCAGCAGATTTCCAAGCGATAGAGAATCAACTCACCATTCAACAAAACACCAATCAATTAATCACCAACTGGTCTTCGTTTAATATTGGTCGGGATGCTAGTGTTAATTTTATTCAACCCAGCGCATCCTCCTCCGCCCTGAATTATGTGCAATCCATGGATCCAAGTTATATTTTTGGTTCGCTCACAGCGAATGGTCAAGTGATTTTAGTGAATCCATCAGGAATTCAATTTGGCTCTGGCGGTCGTTTTGATGGCAGTAGTTTTATCGGTTCAACATTAAATATCAACCAACAAGATTATTTAAATGGACAATTAAATTTCTTTAACTCGGGGTCAGCGCAATCGATTTTAAATGAAGGTTCTCTAAATGCATTTGCCAATGGCACCATAGCATTAATTGCTCCACAAATTACCAATTTAGGCACCATTATCTCTCCTTCAGGAAACACTACGTTACTCTCCGGTGATCGAATCAACCTGGCTTTAAATGGCAATAAACTTATTCGATATTCGATTGATCAAGGCACGCTGAACAGTCTTATTGAAAATCAAGGCGCTATTCAGGCCACTGAAGGCGCTGTCATATTGTCAGCGAAAGGTGTGAATGAAGTGAGTCGATCTGTAGTTAATCATTCGGGTGTGATTGAGGCTACTGGCTTATCCACAGTTGGTGGAAAAGTCGTTTTAGAAGGAGATAGTATAAATCTTCGTACCGCTACAATTGATGTTTCAGGGGATTTAGGCGGTGGTGAAGTTTATGTGGGTGGCGGTTTCCAGGGCAAAGATGAGCAGATAAGAAATGCCTATCAAATTAGTTTTGATCAGGGTTCGAATATTCTTGCAAATGCAAATTTAAATGGTGATGGAGGTCAAGTTATTTTATGGTCAGACAATTACACTCATGCAAGTGGTTCAATTTTTGTTCAAGGTGGAAATTATTTTGGGGATGGCGGTTTTGTTGAAATCAGCTCTGCTAAAGACTTTTTATTTAATGGACGAGTATCAGCCTTAGCATTTAATGGAAAGGTAGGAAATTTGTTACTTGATCCAACCAGCATCTTTGTTGGAACGTCATCTGATGGAACGGCTACGACAGACGCAAGAAATGTTCTGTCTGTTGCTACCTTAAATTCTAACCTTGATGGGATTAATGTAAGTTTGCAAGCAACTCAAGATATTCATTTAAATTCAGCATTTGAGTTTGATGGCAGCACGGGAGACACTAATAGAACATTAACTTTTGATGCTCCATTAATTGTTCTGGGAGCCGATATAAGCGTTGCCAGCGGCCAAACA
>JBEDGE010000123.1:0-6518 GCA_041174805.1 Bacillota bacterium | reverse complement strand
CCTTTAAATACCGTGATTTAGCAATTTATGGTCATTTTGGAAGACCTGATTTAGATGTTCCTTGGGAAAAAACTGATAAAGTAAGTGAAATCAAGAACTTATTGTTTTAAAAAATGAACCTTACCACTACCTTAATGGATGCAAACTTGAGATAATAGGAGTACAAGGAGTGGCATATGAAATATCAAATCATCGGTAAGAATATTGACGTTACCAGTGCTATTTCGAATACGATTCAAAAGAAGCTTGATCATCTCAATAAGTTCTTTGTTATCAAGGATGATGTCACATGTCGAGTGGTGGTTCGTTCTTATAAAGTTGGTGCCAAAGTCGAAATTACGATTTTTACGCCGATGATGGATGTCAGAGCCGAAGTTAAACACGATGATTTATATGCTGCAGTTGATTTAGCGCTAGACAAACTAGACAATCAACTTCGAAAACTTAAGACACGCATTAAAAGTTATAAACATCCGAGTTTAGGTGAATCGATTATTCTCGATGCTATCGAAAACGAAAAAGTTCAAAGTAAAAAAGATGAAGTCGTTCGTACAAAATCCATTTTTTTAAACCCAATGACCATGGAAGAAGCTATTACAAGAATGGAAGCTTTAGGTCATAATTTCTTTATCTACCTAGATGTAGAAGATAAACAAATTAGCCTTTTATACCATCGCCAAGATGGTGGTTTTGGTTTAATTCAAGCTGAAAATAAATTACAATAAATCATGCCAAAATTGTTTGCGATTGATTTAGATGGAACCTTATTCTATCCAAAGAAAAGGATTCGCTTAGTATCCAAAGAGAATGTTGCATTCTTAAAATATGCAATTGCTCATGGTCATGAAGTCGTTTTTGTTACATCAAGAAATCGCCTTTTTGTAGAAAAAGTTTTAAAGCAAATTAATTTAGATATTGATTTTGTATGTCGTAATGGCTGTATGGTTGTTCATGATCATCAAGTAATTCTTGATCAATCCATGACATCTAAAGATGTTGTGGATGTAACACACTACATTCAACAAAGGCATCGTAGGTTCATGTTTTCAATTGATACAAAAAATGAATCGAACATTGTATTTACTTCAAACTATGTGTGGTATTTAGATATTATTTACCGCATTTATTATCTACTACAAGGCCGTTATCGTGAGGATTACAAAAAAGATAATGATTATTTTCTCAAGCAAGTTCATGGCGATGCTGTTATTCAACGCCTGTTAATTTATTTTGGAATCAGTAAACATGGCAAAAAATTAGCTTTGGTAGAAAGCAAAAAGTTGAAGAAGAAGTTTCCTCAACTTGAAATCGCTTGGATTAACGGTTTGATTGAGGTTTCTACTTTAGGAACGAATAAGGCTACGGCGTTACGGGAACTGATTAAAAAGAAAGGTGTTAAACCCAAGGATGTAATTGTGGTGGGTGATTCCGGCAACGACATTCCAATGTTTAAAGCATTTTCTGAAAGTTATTGTATGGATCACGCCCATCCAGAAGTCAAAAAGTATGCTAAACATTTGATAAAACGAGTTTATAACTTAAAGGAAACGATTAAGTGAATTCCATTGAATTTATTCAGTAAAGTTGCTAAAATCTCTCTAGGAAATTATCATGACCAACAATAAAAAAACACGCTTAACATTGCCACAACAAATTTGGGGTGGTTTGTCCTTATTATCATTAGTTTCAGGTTTAGTTCTCGCTATTTTGGGTTTTTTACGTGATTTAGTCAACTTACCATATGATCAAAATTGGATCCGAATCGCTGAAAATGCTATGAATGAATTTCTTTCCACTAATTTCTCATGGCAAATTTGGGGTAGTTTTTTGATGATTGTCGGCGCCGTTATCTTTGCAACTTTAATGCAACGTCTAGCAAGTGAAGAAGAAAAACTATTAGAAAAATCACAACGCAGAGCCCAACGTTTACAAGATGCAAAGATTGCTGAATAAGCAATCTTTTTTCATTATTCAATGAAAACACGTTATTTCAATGGTCGCTTTCATACTTTAATTCAAAGTCAACCCTTCGTTGAAGAAATTTGGGTTGAAAATGGAAAAATTGTCCATCTTGGTTTCCATCCAAATTGGAAAGCACAATCTTCGATTGATGTCCAAGGATGGATGGGTTTACCAGGTTTGGTTGATGCACATTTACATATTTTAGGTTATGGCGAAAAACTAAGCCTACTGCAATTAAATAAATCGCTTAAAAAAGAAGAAATTTTAAATCAAGTTCGTTCACATTTGAAAACTCCTTTTTTATATGCACAAGGCCACATTGAACAGGATTTGAATAAACATGATCTCGATGAAATATCCTCAACGGTACCAATTTTGTTGCGGCATGCTGATTATCACGGGGCTACGGTTAATCAAGCATTACTCAATCGTATTGGTTTAGCAAAACACCCAACAGGCATTCTTCACGAAGCGGATGCGATGGCAGCAGTTCAAAGCATACCCAAGTATAAAAAGACTGAACTAACTTCGATGATTGTCCGAGCCCTCAAACAACTACAAGCTTTTGGAGTTACAGGTGGTCATAGCGATGATCTTTATTACTTTAATGGTTATAAAGAAACCTTAGAGGCTTTTGAAGACGCCTTAAAGATGGTTCCTTTCCGAACCCATTTATTAATTCACCATAAAGAATTAGATGCTTTTTTAGAAAGTAAACGCCCATGGTTAAATCAAAATCCTTACTTACAATTAGGGGCGATTAAAACTTTTTATGATGGCACTATTTCTAGTCAAACAGCGTTGATGTCGCATCCCTATCAACATTCAAATAACACAGGAGAAAGACAATTTAATTTAAAGGCTTGGGAAGCGTTATTGATTCGAATTCGCCAAGCTGGATTACCAATCGCTATTCATACCATTGGAGACCAAGCCCTCGATGAAGTCGCGGATTGGTTAAAGAAATATCCTGTAAAACCTGGGTTGCATGATCGCATTATTCATGCTTCGTTTGCAAAACCTTCGACCATTCAAAAGTTGAAAAAACTTTCTTTGATCTTTGATATTCAACCTCAATTTATGTCCTCTGATCTTCCTTGGGCATTGGAGATGATATCTCCAAAAACAGAACTGATTTATCCTTGGAAACATTACCTTCAAGCCAATCTCGTTTTATGCGGTAGTAGTGATGCACCTGTTGAAATACCCAATCCGCTTTTAGGTATCAAATCACTAACCCAACGTATCAGTGATCACAATCAACAAGTTTACCAACCTGAAGAAAAATTAACGATGCGAGAAGCAGTTGAGCTCTATACAATCGGCGCGAATGCACCTACGTATGATTTGGCCCATCGTGGAACGTTAAAAGTTGGAAACTTAGCAGATTTTACTTTTTTTAGTGACGATTTTTTACAAGACGAAAAAAAACTACAAACGACTACCGTCATGATGACAGTGATTGATAATCAAATCGTTTATAAAAAAATTAAATAATTAACAGTGAAAGTGCCATGACAGCCATGCCACCGATTAATCCAAGAATCGATAAATGATGATGGCCATATTTTTCAGATGTTGGTAGCAATTCGTCTAACGATATATAGACCATAATGCCTGCGACAAAAGGAAAAATGACACCGAAAACGCTCGTGGGTAAAATTGAAGAAAAGATTAAAAATCCAATCAAAGCTCCAATCGGTTCTGCCAGTCCTGATATTAAGGCAAGGTTAAATGCTTTTGCACGATTTTTAGTCGCTTGATAGATTGGTAGGGCGATGGCAATACCTTCGGGAATGTTATGAAGGGCAATTGCGACTGTAATGCCGATACCTAATCTAACGTCTTCTAATGCAGCATAAAAGGTAGCCATACCTTCTGGAAAATTATGTAAGGCAATGGCAAACGCTGAAAATAAACCCATTCTCATTAAACTAGAATTTTGGTTTTTTTCCTTAATTTCATGGGGGTTTTGTTCATGGGGAATCAGTTGATCAATTAATAAAATAAAAAGGATGCCAACGAAGAATCCTCCAATCGCAATCCATTCACTCACGGATGAAGTAAAATTCTCATTTAATGCCGCTAAACCTTTAGGTATGATTTCAAGAAATGAAACATAAATCATGACCCCTGCTGAAAAGCCTAAACTTGAAGCAAAAAACTTAGCGTTATTCGCAAGTTTTGTGAATGCTAATAATCCGCCAATACCAGAAGCTAATCCGGCAAATAAGGTAAGCAATAAGGCAAAGATAATGTTCACTTTTTTATTTGGCGGAGAAAGAGGGATTTGAACCCTCGCGCCCGGTTAAGGACCTACAAGCTTTCCAAGCCTGCCCCTTCAGCCACTTGGGTATTTCTCCGTGATAATGATTATAACAAAACTTACCTTATGGCGACACCAAGAAGTGTTAAAATATCGTAGATGAAACAAATTACGATCACCTCTCAAACGGCTAATCAACGTGCAGATAAATTTATGCGTAAATGGTTAAAAGAAGCACCTTTGTCATTTATTTATAAATTATTTCGAAAAAGAGACGTCAAAATTAATGGTAAGAGGATTGCAATTGACTATATTTTAAAAGAAGGTGACATCCTTGAAGCTTACGTTCATGATGATCAATTACAAGATTTCACAGTCCATCGTCGATATCAAAAAAAGTTACTTGATTTACCCATCGTTTATGAAGATCCTCATTGCATGATGATTCATAAACCGAAAGGTCTGTTAGTGCAAGGTGAAGATGATACACGCCAGCATACCTTAACAGAAATGGTGATTGAACACCTATTTGCTAAAGGAGAGTTTGATCCTAACGAACCCGGGTTTACCCCTGCTCCAGGCCATCGTTTAGATCGCAATACCAGTGGTTTAGTTTTATACGGAAAAACCATCGAAGGTTTACAAGCACTGCACCGACTATTTAAAGAAAAAGAAGATATGAATAAGCAATACCTTGCTTTAGTGGTCGGTCAATTAAAAGGTCAAGGTAAGATTGACTTACCCTTGGTGAAAGATGATGCTAAAAAGATGGTCTTTGTTGCCAATCGTGATCAACAAGGTTTATCGGCATTAACAGAATATGAAGTCATCAAAAATTATGGTGATTTTACCTTAATCAAAGTCCATTTAATTACAGGAAGAACGCATCAAATTAGAGTGCACATGCAAGCGATTCAACACCCAGTTGCCGGCGATCGAAAATATGGCGATTTTAAAGCAAACAAATGGTTGCTCGACCAATATAAATATGAACATCAATTCTTACATGCAACCGAACTAAGCTTTGGAGAAATTTCAGGAGTGCTTCAAGGTCTTTCCAACAAAATCTTTACAATTAAATTAGATAGAACAGAAGAAGAATTATTGGTAAAATTATCTTCATGAAAACTAGCGCGAATACTCAATATCAGCATTGGCTTCACCATCCGAAAATGGCTGCCAATTTTAAATCAGAATTAAAAAAATTTAAGCCTGAAGAAATCGATGATGCATTTTTCAAAGATATTGAATTTGGAACTGCCGGTATGCGTGGGATCATGGGTTTAGGCACTAATCGAATTAATGAATTTACCATAAAAAAAGTCACCGTTGCTTATGGTTTGATGCTTCGTCGCTTATATCCACAATTCTTACATAGAGGCGTTGCCATCGCTCATGATAATCGACGAAATGCCACGAGCTTTACGAAACTCACCTCTGAAATCCTCAATGAGATGGGTATACATACGTTTATTTTTTCTGAACTCGTCCCCACACCTTTATTATCTTTTGCAGTCAGGTATTTAAATTGTTTAGGTGGCATTATGCTAACTGCCTCCCATAATCCAAAGGAATACAATGGTTACAAAGTTTATGACGAACAAGGCTGTCAACTTGTACCTCATAAAATCCAACCGCTCATCGATATCCTTTCTACTTTACCCGAACCATTAGAAGTAAAGATTCCATCTTTTGAACCTAAAGGAACAATTAAAACCGTTGATGGTGAAATTGAATTAACCTATCTAAAATTGGTTAGGTCTTTACAACTTCAACCCAAATTAGATAAACAAGCATTTAAAATAGTTTTTTCACCCCAACATGGTGCAAGCTATCGAATCCTTCCTTCGTTATTTCGCTCACTTGGATATGATGTATTTGTTGTCCCCGAACAAAGTCAACCTGATCCTGATTTCTCAGGAACTTTAACGCCTAATCCTGAAGAAAAATTAGCCTATGAAAAGGCAATTCAATATGCAAAAAAGTCTCAAGCTTCGTTAGTCATGGTTGCCGATCCCGATGCTGATCGTGTCGGTCTAGCTTATCGTGACATCGATGGTCAATATCAATTACTGGATGGAAATCAATCTGCTTCATTATTAATTGAATATATCCTTTCACAACGGCAAAAACTCGGAAAATTACCCTCTAATGGTGTTATTTACGACACCATTGTCACAACCCCACTTGGTCGTAAAATTGCTAAACATTACAACATTAAAACTGAAACTTTTTTAACAGGTTTTAAATTTATCGGTGATCGCATTGAATTTTATCAACACCATGCTGG
>JBEDGE010000122.1:0-8581 GCA_041174805.1 Bacillota bacterium | reverse complement strand
GTTCTCCTACTTCAAGAATGGGAATCAAAGTCCAAGATATCGACGCGAAACTTTTGGATGGCGTTTCTGGATTTCACTTTCACACCCTTTGTCAACAAAACGCAGATGCGCTTGAAACCACGGTCAAAGAAGTGGAAAAGAAATTTGGTAAGTATTTTTCTAAATTAAAATGGATTAATTTTGGTGGCGGACATCATCTTACAAGAGCAAATTATGATATTCCAAAGCTCGTCAAAATCATCCGTTATTTCAAGGATAAATATCAACTTGATGTTTACTTAGAGCCAGGAGAAGCGATTGTTCTAAATGCTGGCTTTTTAGTTAGCAAAGTTCTTGATGTAACAAAGAATGACGTGGAAATTGCAATCTTAGATGCCTCTGCAACCTGCCATATGCCAGACGTTTTAGAAGCGAAATTTATTCCACCCGTGACTAGTTCCGATCCAAAGGGAACTCATGTCATCCGGTTATCTGGGGCAACTTGTTTAACGGGTGATGATATTGGCATTTATCGTTTTGTAAATCCCTTAAAGGTTGGCGATACGATTGTCTTTCAAGACATGGCGTTGTACACCATCGTTAAAAACAACACCTTTAACGGCATTCCTCTGCCAAGCATTTATGCTAGAAAGCTAGATGGAAAAGATGTGTTAGTCAAAGCTTTTGATTATAGCCATTTCAAAGGAAAATTATCATAGTTTATGAAAGCAATTGTCGCCAAATTTGGCGGGACATCGATGGCATCTGCCACCACAATCAAACAAGTCGCAAGGATCATCAAACAAGATTCTTTACGAAAATTTATTGTTGTCTCTGCACCAGGTAAGCGCGATGACAAAGATACAAAGGTCACCGATTTACTTTATCAAGTGGCGAAAGATATTCAACAAGGTAAAGATCCAGTTACTTTTAAAATTATCCGTCAGCGATTTGTAGAGATTGTAGAAGAATTGAAGTTAGATTTGCCAATCAAATCCATTCTTCAAGACATCTTTCAAAAAATGAAGATATCAAAATCCCTTCCTTATATCGTTTCTCGAGGTGAATATCTTTCTGCCTTAATCCTGTCGAACTATCTTGATTTTGCTTTTCTTGATGCGGCAGACATTATTCGCTTTAAGGGTAACCAATTAAATCGAACCAAAACAAGAAATGATGCAAGTTTACTACTTAAGAAACACCCTTATGTTGTGGTTGGTGGTTTTTATGGCAGTGATGAAAATGATCAAATTCAAATTTTGCCACGGGGTGGATCTGATATTAGTGGCGCACTGATTGCAGACGCTGTTGATGCAAAACTTTATGAGAACTGGACGGATGTAGATGGATTCCTAACCTGTGACCCTCGAATTGTAGAAAAACCTCAACGCATTGAAGCTTTAACCTACCGAGAACTAAGAGTTTTATCCTTTATGGGTGCTAGTGTCATCCAAGCAGAAACGATGTTTCCCTTGATTAAAAAAGGGATTCCAACCCAAATCAAAAACACCTTCAACCCAACCGGTGAAGGCACGATGATTTTTAGTAAACTTCCTCCCGATCGCTACCAGAGTGCAATCACAGGTATTACCGGTGTTAAAGGTTTTAATCTCGTCGTTGTTGAAAAAGAAATGATGTCTGAGACGCTAGGTTTTGATCGAAAAATCCTTAGAGTGTGTGAAAAACTTGGTATTAACGTTGAACACTTCCCATCTGGTACCGATACATTCTCAATGATGATTGAGTCTAAATACTTACAAGATGGTAAAAAAGAAGCTTTATTATCAAAACTCAAAAAAGACCTAAGACCAGATGTGATCGAAGTGACAGAGGGAATATCCTTAATCTACGTTGTAGGTCGAAATCTATTACAAAATAAAATGAATGTTCTCAAGGTCTTCTCAGCTTTAGTAAATGCGAATGTGAACTTAAAAATGATTGATTATGGTAGTAATGGCTTACACTTGGTCATTGGTGTTGAAGATATTGACTATAAGTTTGCAATTAACGCTTTGTACAACGAATTCGTCTTAGGAGGAAATACAAAATGAAAACTATCTCACTTGCCATTGTCGGTGCAACCGGTGTTGTTGGTAGAAAATTTTTAGAGGTTTTAGAAGAACGCAAAATCAAGGTAAGCAAATTAGTACTTTTTGCCTCAGAACGAAGCAACGGTATGATGATTCCTTTTCAAGGTAAAAATTATCCTGTCATCACCTTAACGGAAGAAAATGTTAAAAAAAATCCAGTTGAATATGCATTATTCAGTGCAGGTAGTGATGTTTCCTTGCAATTTGCACCGATCTTTGCAAAACAAAAAACATTAGTCATTGATAATTCTGCCGCTTGGAGAATGGATCCAAAGGTTCCTTTAGTCGTTCCTGAAGTGAATCCCAAAGATGCATTTAAACATCAATACATCATTGCAAATCCCAATTGTTCTACCATTCAGGCTGTTGTCGTCATGAAACCTCTACACGACGCCTTCACCATTAAGCGTATGGTGATTGCAACCTATCAAGCGGTGAGTGGTGCAGGTAGTAAAGGTCTTCTCGACTTAACTGAAAAACTACCAACTGGAAAAACTACCAAATTTCCATATCAAATTTATGAGAATGTGATTCCACAAATTGATATTTTTATGGAAAACGGCAATACAAAGGAAGAAGAAAAAATCATCAAAGAATCTCGTAAAATTATGGGATTACCTAATCTCAAAATAAGTAGTAGCGCTGTTAGGGTTCCGGTTAAAAATGCGCACAGTGAAGTGATCAACTTAGAGTTTGAAAAACCATTTGAATTGGCAAAAGTCTATACTTTATTATCTAAAGCTCCCGGTGTCGTTGTTTACGATAAACCCGAGAAGAAAGAGTATCCAATGCCTTTATTAGTAGATGGAAAAGACGACGTCTACGTTGGCAGAATCAGAAGAGATGAATCTATTGAAAATGGCTTAAATATGTTTGTGGTTGGGGATAATTTAAGAAAAGGTGCTGCTACAAACGCAGTACAAATCCTTCAACTCTTTATTCAATAAACTTATGAATATCCTGATTTACCTCGCAATTTTCTTGGCGAAAATGACAGAAGTTAGCATCGGTGTTTTTCGTTTACTTTTAATGACCAAGGGATTTCGAAAACAAGCGGCCTTAATTGTGTTCTTCGAACAAATGATTTGGGTCGTCAACGTCTCGGTTGTTGTCACGCGCATCACCGAAGACCCCCTTCGGGTTTTAGCTTATGCGAGTGGTTTTGCTTTTGGATTATACTTTGGATCTTGGTTAGAAGGTCGGGTTGGTCTTGGCAACATTAAAGCTGAAATTATTGCTGAAAAGGATGATGCCTTAGCCTTTGCCGAAGAACTAAGAAGTAATGGTTTCGCTGCAACCATCTTGGAATCCGTTGGGAAAGCCAATCACCGTAACGCGATGATTGTTTCCTATATTCCTCGCAAGAAAAGAAAAATGGTTGCCCAGTTGGCAACCCATTTTCCAAAGGCAGTCGTGACCTTTTTAGATGTAAGACCTGTCCAAGGTGGATACGGTACCGCTAAAAAACGCTAATTAACTTCTTGTGGTTTTTAATGCAACGGCCCAAGATTCAACTTGATCAAATAGCTTATTTAATAGACCCACTTGATAATTGGCAGGCTTAAACCCTTCGGTTTGGCTCATTTCGGTATTTAGATTAAACAACACATGTTGTTGAACATCTGCAACACCTAAGGCGCCCAAAATCGTTCTTAAGTGTTCGGCAGCTCGTGCTCCACCCGCAAATCCATAACTGACAATGCCTGCTGGTTTATTGATCCAAGTAGGAATGCCTGCTAAATCTAAGGCGTTCTTTAACGACCCCGTAATTGAATGATTGTATTCGGCAGCAATAAAGATGTAAGCATCAAGACTGTTTATCTTTTCATTCCACTTTTGAATCGATTCTTTTGCTTCTTTTTCGCCTAACAGTGGCAAGGCATAATCTGAAACATTTACCAATTCATAAGTAACTTTGCGAGTTTTGCTTTGAGTTAAAACCCACTTTCCAATGTTTTGACCAACATTTCCCACACGCGTCGAACCAACAATAATTCCAACTTTCATATATGCTCCTTACCCCTCCTATAGGGGGGTATAATCATCATAGCTTTAACATCAATGCTGATGCAAGATAAATGCTTATTGATTGAATCAATGGTTGCCATGGTTACATAATCATCTTATGAATTTCACAAAGGCTTATATTCCAATTCTTGTATTTGTTTTGACTTCGTGTAATGGATCAAATTCTATCATTCCAAGTAGTTCTTCAACTTCATCAACTGCTTCCAGTAGAACCTCATCAAGCTCTGTTTCCACCATCACCATTGAAAACAATCTCCTTTACGGTTCAAACGAGAGACAAGTGCTTGATATCAGTTACTCCAATGATTTAACTTCACCAGTTCCTGCCGTTTTATTCATCCACGGGGGTAGTTGGATTAGTGGCGACAAGTCCAACATGCTAAAGTACAGAACTTCAGTTATGAATGAAGGTTATGTGTATATCAGCATGAACTATCGACTAATAACAAACCAGGCTACATACCTAGATATGTTAGAGGATATTGATTTAGCCATTCAATTTATCAAAAATCACACTTCTGGAATGCCGATTGATACAACACAAATTGTATTGGCGGGAGAAAGCGCCGGTGCTCACTTAGCTATGCTTTATAGTTATCGAAATACAAGCCCCATTCCCATTCGGTTTTTACTGGCATTGGTTCCACCTGTTGATTTCACTGATCCAAACTACATCAATTTTGGTAATGCATCCACTCAATTGTTTTTAGCTAACCAACTCATGCAAACGAATATTGTGGATGCAAATGAGTTAATCCTAAACGGTTATCCTGAAAGTTGGCTTGACGCTTCACCTATTTATTATCTAGAAACTGCAATTCCAACTTTAATGGGTTACGGAGCCTTAGATGAGTTAATCCCGCAAAGCAATTATGAACGATTTCTAGGCAAGGTTGTTGAATTCAACGCTCCAATAGAGGCGATTTTATTCCCAAACAGCGGACATAGTCTCGATAACGATCCTGTTGAAATCGCATTAATTTTTAATACCTTTTTTACAAGATTAGAAACATATTTGCAGTAAATCATATCGTTTGACATTTGATACCCATATGGGTATATTGACGTTATGAAATGTAATCAAGATTTATTACATCGTATGAAAAGACTTCATGGACAAATGAACGGTATTTTAAATATGATGGAAAAGCAAGATTCTTGTGAAGACTTGGTGACGCAATTAAAAGCAATACGCGTTAACTTAGATAAGACAATTTCACTTGTGACAACCGAGAACCTTCAACAAATTATGTTAGATAACCCTGAAAATAAAAAAGCAATTCAAGATGCCATGAATTTAATCGTGAAAAGTCGATAGTTATGTTTGATTTGCAAATTCAACAACGGCCAATTCCAGAAATATTTGAAACCACACTATTGTGGGATCTTTTAGTGATTGGTGGAGGACCTGCAGGTCTTAATGCGGCTTTGTATACCCAAAGAAAAGGCTTAAAAGTTGGAGTGATTGCTAAAGAAATTGGTGGTCAACTTCATAACACCTCGACGGTTGATAACTACTTAGGCATTCCCATGATTGAAGGTAAAGACTTATCTTCGGTTTTTATGAAACACCTTGAAGCCCTAGATGTCCCTTTTTACTTAGATTATTGGGTTGCAAGTATTCAAAAAAGTAATGGTGTGTTTTTTGTCACGATGGATAATGGAACTGTTTTAAAAAGCAAAACGATTCTATTGGCAACGGGTGGTCAACCAAAGAAGTTAAACATACCTGGAGAAGCAACCTTTGCAAATAAAGGTGTTTCCTATTGCACAACCTGTGATGCGCCGTTTTTTAAAGGAAAGAAAGTCATCGTAGCAGGTGGCGGAAATAGTGCTGCTGAGGCTGTTTTAGATCTAGCTGCTTGGGCAAAACACATTACGGTGGTTCATCGTAGTCAATGGCGAGCAGATAAAATCATCTTAAACAAATTTCAAACAATTCCAAATCTAACAACATTCCTGGAAACTCAACTTCTATCAATTGAGGGTAAAGAAAACATGGAAGGTGTATGGGTCTTTGATAAATTAAATCAAACGAAACGTTTTATTGAAGCGGATGGGTTGTTTATTCAAATTGGTCTGATTGCAAATTCAACATTGATTCAACCCCTCGCCAAAACCAATGAAAAGGGTGAAGTGTGGGTTGATGAACAGTTTATGACGACGATGCCAGGTTTATTCGCAGCGGGTGACGTTACGCAGCACCCATTCAAACAAATTGTCATTGCCGTAGGAGATGGTGCAAAAGCCGCTCTGGCAATTCAACAATATTTAATCCATCATTCCTAAGGAGGTATTTATGGAAAAATTCTTTAATGACGATATTCGTAAGCAAATCACGCAGATTTTAGGACAAATGGTGAGACCGATTACCATTAAATTATTCATTGATGAAAAAGGATGCCAAACTTGCAACGAAACCAAACAATTGTTAGGTGAGTTCAAAGAAACCAGTTCCAAGATCAATCTAGAAATATTGGATAAAAATCAAAATCCAAAAGAAGCGGAAAAGTATGGCATTACCTTGCTTCCTAGTTTTGTTATGCTTAATGACTTAGGCGAGTATAAAGGTGTTAAGTTCAACGGCATTCCTGCTGGTCACGAAATTAACTCTTTCATCAGCGCCTTAATTGAAATGTCAGGTCACCCACTTAAAGTTCCCCAAGTTGCACTTGATCGTATCGCTAAAATTGATAAACCAGTTAACATAAAGGTTTTTGTAACCCTTAGTTGCCCACACTGCCCAGGTGCTGTGCAAAATGCCCATCGATTAGCCATGCTCAATCCAAACATTAAAGCAGAAATGATCGAAGCGAATACGTTCCCAGCAATGTCTCAACAATATAATGTTTCGGGTGTACCTAACATTATCATTAATGAAAAATATGAATTACTCGGTAACCAACCTTTAGAAGCATTCCTTAATGAGATTGAAAAATCGTTAAGAGCATAAAAACTGCCTAATATAAAAAGCGCCCGTAAGGACGCTTTTTAATTTTAAATTACTCTAATCCGGTGACTTTGGGCCCACGATAAGTACTCATACCACCCATGACATTGGTTACCTGATAACCTTGTTTTCCAAGGAAATCACATACCGCTTGGGACCGTGAACCAGAATGGCAAACGACGTAGTATTGCTTGTTTTTTGATAGTTTAGGAAGATGATTCATAAATTCAGAAACCGGACACAACATTGCTCCGGAGATATGTCCTAATGTATATTCATCAACCTCACGAACATCAATAATTTGAATTGGACTTTTCTTCATCAACCGTTCTAACTCAGGCATCAAAATGGTTTTAAACATACGTTTATAAACTTCAATTGATTAGTGTTAGTTGTTCTTTGCCAATACAACCGAAGTGTTCGTTCCAAGATTGGTTGTGCCTGAGGCTGATAATGAACCTGACGAGACAAATAACACATTATAACCAGTGGCATCAAATGTTATCCCTGCATTATTACCGTTATGGATAATCACGTATTCATCATACATATCCGTGGAAGATAAATGGGATGTGATTCGGTATGCGGCAGTGGAATTACCGAATGTTAATCCACCAAATTCCGTTAAATCCGTTTGTTGTAAACCAATTTCTTGGCTACTTGATAAACGCATGGATTCGGTGTTTTTTCTTAACTCAATCATTTCTTGATACTTGGTGAAGTAATCAAAATGAGTGGCTTTGTTTCCCCACTTAATGGAGTTAACAGAGTCAGGCGCGTTATAAGAGTTGTGATTAAAACTTCCATCTGCATTAATCTTTTGTCTCATTAATTCATCCCCAGCGTGGAAGAAAGGAATCCCTTGTGAGAAGATCATCATTGAAGAGGCTTGGGTATTCACTTTGGGGGCGTTTGCTGCACTTACACCCGAGAGTAATAGCTTGTCAAACAAAGCATGATTGTCGTGTGCAGAAACATAATTTACAACCCTCTTAGGATCGGTATTGGTATTTAATTGTCCTTTAAAAGCACGTCTCAATGAAGATAAATTGCTGGAATTGGGTGAAGCGGTTTGTACCCAACCTTTAGAAGCACCATCGAATACACCACCTCTTATTGCATCACGCATTAAATCAGAGAAGGCGCCAATATTCGCCATATTGCTCGATGCTAAATTAGATTGGTTCGCCATTGGAACATTAGAATACGGTCTAGTACCAGACATCGTCCAAGCTTCACCATAAATTAAAGTATCCGGATCAATTTGTACAACTCGATCGCGAACGGCTTTCATGGTTGCAGTGTCATGTAAGCCCATTAAATCGAAGCGGAAACCACCTAGTTTATATTCTTCTGCCCAGAATGCGGTTGAATCAACAATAAATTTAGAGAACATAAAACGTTCTGAAGCGGTATCGTTACCGACACCAGAACCATTGGATAAGGAACCATCTAAGTTATAACGGAAGAAATAACCAGGTACCAAGCGTTGGAAGTTACTTCCATTCGCATCACCTAAGTGGTTATAAACGAC
>JBEDGE010000121.1:0-5019 GCA_041174805.1 Bacillota bacterium | reverse complement strand
CACCCACATCCCAAAAGATTCGTTTAAATATTTATACCTCCGGTGATACATCAGCCATCACTGGACAAACGATTAGTGATTTACCTATTGGCACATACACAATGAGTAAAGGTGTCAATGGAATTTACTATCATGTCTTACCATTAACAGCCCACCGCGGACTCATTGGTCGATATTATACTTACACGGTTACCAATGCGGTTGGGACCAATGAAGTGATGGATCCTTATGCTCGAACCGCTGGGGTCAATGGTGTCAGAGCGAAAATCGTCGATGTGAATACCATTCAACCAGATGGTTGGGATCAAGTCACGTTTGAAGACATAACCTCTCCCACAGATTTACTAATCTATGAACTTCATGTTCGCGATTTAACCATGGATTCAACATGGACGGGTACGGAAAAAAATCGTGGTAAATTTACTGGATTAATCGAATCTGGGACAACATTTACCTCTGAAGATGGCATCACCGTATCAACTGGGTTTGATCATTTAAAAGAATTAGGATTTAATGCCTTACAAATCCTTCCATTTTATGATCAAGCAAACAACGAACTCTCTAATACATTTAATTGGGGTTATAACCCACTGAACTTTAATGTCTTAGAAGGTCAATATTCAACGAATCCTCGAGATGGATCCGTCCGAGTTTTAGAGTTTAAAGAAATGGTCCAAGCATTCGCGCAACAAGATGTCCGTATCATTATGGACGTGGTGTATAACCATACCGCCAGTGCGATGGGTTCTAACTTTAATATGTTAGTGCCTGGTTATTATTTCCGACTCAATCCTGATGGTACATTTTCCGATGGTGCCGGTGTTGGAAATGAAACCAAATCTGAAAGACCAATGTTTAGACAATTCATCATCGACTCGGTCAAGTTCTGGGCAGAAACCTATAAAATCAAAGGCTTCCGTTTTGATTTAATGGCACTTATCGATGTTGATACGATGAATCTTGTTCGTGAAGCGTTACATGAAATTGATCCAGATATCGTTATCTATGGCGAACCCTGGAAAGGTTTTTCGGACACCACCTTACCACTCGCCCAACAATCTAATACCTATTCGGTTTACAACCGACTTAATGGTGTGGGTGGCTTTAACGATGCCGGTCGTAATGGATTAAAGGGTGAAAATAATTGGGGTAATGGAACCGAATATGGTTGGTTCCAAAAAGGTGAAAATGATAACGCGAGTAATGTCACCTTTATCAATCGTGTTAAGGGGATGCTTGCAGGTAAAAATGGTGATTATTACAACACCACTTACACGGATCCAAACAAGACCGTCAACTACGCTTCTGCCCACGATAACTTAACGCTTTATGACCAATTACAAGGAACGGTTGGGATTGAAAATGCACCGAACGCCAGTGTAGGTATTAACGCCCTAGTTAATTTTGGCGCTGGGATTCCTTTTATTCATGCAGGTGAAGAAATCATGCGAACAAAAATTGCCGAAGAGGATGATGAAGACCAATATGTCTTTAATATAAATGGCCAACGTATTTCTCATAACTCTTATAAATCATCTGATTTCACCAACAGTTTTAAATGGGACCGTAAAGTAACGTATCGATCTCAATTTGAACGATATGCAAGGATGATTGAATTAAGACTCAACGGACTTTCCTTCCAATTAGAGTCTGCAAGTGACGTTCAAAATCAATTAGGCTTTTGGAATTCTCCTTTAACTTATTCAACGATTGCCATGGCCTTAACCAAAGATACGCAACCTTATTATGTCTTTGCAAACGCAAGAGAAGCCAAAAGTAGTGGCACCTTAACCTCCATCATCGTCTGGGGCACGAGTCAAGATTCTGTTGAAGTTTTATTTGATAGCACCGGCTATTACCCACTTGGAACCATCCTTAACGGGCAAGTGTTGATGCGCCCTTATCAAGTATTACTGGTAAAGCGCATATAAAAAAACCAATCTTCCATCGATTGGTTTTTTCATCCTTCTAGGTATTCAAACTTTTTTCTTTTTTGGTTTTCTACTTAAACCCAATACGATACTTAACATCAAGAGTTGGGCGAACGTGTAACCGATCGTGTTATAAATAACATCAATCCATACAGGACTTCGACCCGGTGCAAAGAATTGTAATCCTTCAAAGAGTAAACCTAGAACGAAACCAGTCGCTAACGATATCCATAAATAGCGATTCTTCTTTTCATATAAAAAACTAAAGAACGTTAGGAATCCTAATATCCCATTGATAAAATTAAGACCCATGTGACCAATGCCTTTACGAACAAATAAGTAAATACTCACAATCACACCAGGTGTTAATAACGTCGCTGGAATCACTTCAATCTCTAATGTTGCTTGGACTGATGGATCCATGACGCTTGTCGCTGTAATGGTGGCTACACCAACGGATGCGCCTAAAATCACACCAAAATCTCCAGCACTGCTAACCGTGGCAATCTCTGGATTGCTGGATACATAGGTTAATTGTCGATCCGTGACATCTATCGGATAAAAACTAGGAGTTATGTTAATGGTTCTTCCATTTTCAACTTGAGTGTTAGATGTAATTTGTAGCGTAAGCGGAAAGACTTTTTCAATCGTAATCAAAATAGAATCTTCTAATAAAGGATTGGCATTCGCATAGGCAGTAATCGTAACGGTTCGAGGCGCATAACCCGAAAAATTCACCGGGGTAATCAATCCTTGATCATTTACTTTTGCAACCCTGGTATTACTGGATTTAAAAGTGACTTGTTGATCAGTTGGCGTTGATTCTCCAAATGAAGGGGTTAAAGAAAAATTCCGACCGATATAACCTATGGTGTCTCCACTTAAGGTTAAGCTGGTCGGTTGAATGACATCCACTTCATCGATAATCGTTAATTCAATCGATTTTGAAATCGAACCAAATGCTGCCGAGATGATAACTTCACCTGTAGCAAGACCATAAATGACACCATCTTGGTTGACCGTTGCGATATTTAAATTGGATGATGAAAATATTACATCACTCGTTTTTGCGTTCATCGGTGAAAGATTTTCTAACTTTAATTTAGCGGTGGTATCTTTTTCAATGGTCGATGTTGCGTTAGCACCGATGAAGGCCTCAAGCGTGAAATCTAGGACTTCAGGAAAATCCACGACTTCAATCGAAATGGTACCGATGATATTTTCATAGTTTGATGTGGCGGTAATGGTTGCCTCTCCAAATTCTCTAGCGACGGCAATCCCGCCGTTGGTTACTTCAATAATCGAGGGATCACTAGAGGCCCAAGTAAGACTTTTATCCGTTGTATTGATGGGTGAAAAACTTGCAGTAATACGATTAGAGGTTCCAATATAAATACTCGTTGCTTCATCTCGAAGCGTTAGGATAATATTTTCCGCTGGGACTACAACCACTTCTGCAGGAGGTAGAATGGCCCTTGCAACTGAAATAATTGCTTCTGAAATACTCGTAGACAAATCGCCTGATTCATCTGCAGACAATAAGGAATTTCCGGCAATAATGGTATTGCTCAAGATAAACCCAGTTAGGATCCACCAACGAAAAGGATGTAATTTCTTTTTGAGTTCAATCATAAAATATAATTGTAAAACTTAAGTACTCCAAAACCTTTTATTGTTGAAAATATCATATCACTTTAATGCAAAGATATGATTAATTCTTATGACGTAAAACCTTGTGGGTTTTTTTGTTGCCAATGCCAGGCATCTTTACACGCATCCATGATGGATTTTTGGGTCTTCCAACCAAGTTCTTTAAGTGCTTTTGAAGCATCAGCATAACAAATCGCGATATCACCTGGCCGTCTGGCAACCACTTGATAAGGTATTTTAATTTGATTGGCTTTTTCAAAAGCTTGGACTAATTCCAATACCGAAGTACCTTTACCGGTTCCAAGATTATAAACTTGGAATCCTGGGTTTGATTTTAATTTCATTAATGCCGCTAAGTGACCAAGCGCTAAATCGACAACGTGAATATAGTCACGAACACCTGTGCCATCGAGTGTAGGATAGTCATTGCCATAGATGCTTAAGAAGGTGCGTTTTCCAATCGCCACTTGGGTAATATAAGGCATTAAATTATTAGGAATACCTTGAGGATCTTCACCAATCAAACCTGATGCATGAGCACCGATTGGATTAAAGTAACGAAGCATAATCGCTTGTAACTTGGGATTGGCTTTGACAACATCTTCAATGATCATTTCATTGATCAATTTAGTGGAACCATAGGGATTGGTTGTACCACCGATAGGATCAGTTTCTTTGATTGGCATTTTTTGAGGATTCCCATAGACAGTTGCCGAAGAAGAAAAAACAAGTTGATAGACTTGATTGGCTAGCATGACTTTTAATAACACCAGTGTTGAGTTTAAATTGTTATGGTAATAATCAAGTGGTTTAGCGACGGACTCACCCACTGCCTTATATCCGGCAAAGTGAATGACAGCTTGAATAGGATGTTTTTTGAAAATGTCTTGAAGTTTGACTTCATCTAAAACATTCATTTCATAAAAGATAGGGGTTCGTCCCGTGATGAGTTTGATGCGTTTTAAGACTTCTGGCTTTGCATTATAAAAATTATCAACGATGATGACTTCCTCTTTTTGTTGGAGAAGTTCAACAACGGTATGACTACCAATATATCCGGCACCGCCGGTCACTAAAATGGACATAGGTTAATTATAGTTTATTTTGCGTAGACAAATTGAAAAAAGGTTTCCACTTCTTCTCGTGTAGAAAATTTAGCAAGGAAAAAATAATCCCCCATGGCAATAGAAATTGGATAAGGATAGGAATTTTCAAAGACGATTTGTTGGGCAAATTTTTCCCGAATGGCTTGTAAATCATAACGGTACTGATGGTGATTTTTTCTGGAAGCATTGGCACAAAAATACGTTGGATGAACCTCGGTTTTTTTCCAAGAGTCGGTGGCCATCACGTCTGTGTAAATCTGATAAGCATTCACACTATTGGCATAATTAATCATTTCCATGGTGAATCCACCAGGTGGTCTTAAGTTTGCTTC
>JBEDGE010000120.1:0-3029 GCA_041174805.1 Bacillota bacterium | reverse complement strand
GTTATAATTTTTTTATTAGAAACCACCATGGTTTCGTGGAGATAGATGATGAAGTCTAATTATCTAGGGATCGTGCCCTTTATCCTCACGATATTAACCGGATGTCAAAGTCCTGTTGCCGTTGTCAATCTTTATACCGATCGTCATTATGAAGTAGATCAAGCTCTTTACGATGCATTTAAATTGGAAACAGGAATCCAAGTGAATGTCGTTAAATTGGATGCGGATCCTTTGCTCACCAAATTAGAAACCGAAGGTCAAGCAACTGCTGCAGATTTGGTTTTCTTAACCGATGCTGGCCGATTAGGTCGTGCTAAGTCAAAAGGTTTACTCCAATCTTTCGGCGACGCCTCTTTTTTGGAATTAGTACCAAGTTATCTACAAGACGATGACCACCAATGGATTGCCTTGACGAAACGTGCAAGAATCCTCGTATTTAATCCTGATGTAACGAATGTATCCACTCTATCTACTTATGAGGCTTTGGGGCAACCGGAATGGTTTGAAAAAATCGCAGTGAGAAGTTCAAGTCATGTCTATAACCAATCCATGGTGGCAGCGATGCTTGAGGAAATAGGCGAAACAAATACACGTGAATGGTTAATCAATCTCGTCGATAACTTTGCTATTAGAGATCCGCTGTCCAAAAGTAAAAATCCAGTTGGAAATGATCGTGATCAAGCCAAGGCTGTCCATAACGGCATTGCGGAAGTAGCGATTCTGAATTCTTATTACTTTGGAAAAATGTTGTACTCAGAGGATCCTACAGAAGTGGAAGTAGCTTCGGCATTAGAGGTTTTCTTCCCCAATCAAGCAACGTATGGAACCCATATCAATGTTTCAGGAATGGGATTGACAAGATATAGTCAACGTGTTGAAAACGCAAAACGCTTAGTTGAATTTATGTTAACAATTGAATCCCAAAGAATCTTTGCCGATGCAAATTTTGAATACCCTGCTCGATTAAATGTCAGCCCCCATCCCTTACTCGCTTCGTGGGGCTCATTTATTGAACAAGATATTCCTTTATCCAATTTATCTTTACGAAGCGAACGTGCGTTTCAATTGATGCTAGAAGCAGGATGGCAGTAATGAAGTTGCTACGATTGAATCCTTTTTCCTTCATCACGACCCTTGGTTTATTATTTGTCTGCCTATTTTTATTTCAATTTTTTCCTCCACTTTTTGCCCAGGTAGGTCCAATTTGGTACTGGATGCAAACGTATTGGTTTCCTGATGTCCTTGTTCAAAGTTTTATATTAGTGGTTGGAACCCTATTATTAAGCTCTGTGATTGGTGTGTCTCTAGCCTATTGGATGAGTTTTTATCGTATTCCTTTTGCTAGACTCTGGGATATTATGCTGGTGATACCGCTTGCGATTCCCACTTATTTATTGGGTTATATTTATGTCGACTTATTGAGTGGGGCTTGGTATCAACCTTATTTTGTGATTACCAATTTACCTGGTGCCATCATCCTTTTTTCTTTAACCTTGTATCCTTATATCTACCTGGCAATCCGATCTTTTTTAAGTAAGCAACCGCAAACGATGTATGCATCTGCCCAAAGTTTGGGTGCTAATGCGATGAAAATGTTTTGGAAGATTATTTTTCCTTTATTAAGACCGGCTTTAATTGGAGCGATGGTATTGGTGACCATGGAAGTACTAAATGACTATGGACTGGTTCATTATTTTGGTTTACGAGTTTATGCCACGACCATCTTTCAAGCTTGGTTTAATGGGAATGACTTAAACACGGCAGTAAGGTTTTCGATTCAACTGATTGCCTTTATCGTTGTCATTCTTTGGATTGAAGCAAGTTTAAGAAAATCATTTAAATATAGTTACTCCACAACGCAAATTAAACCACTGATGAAAAAGACTTTACCAAGGTCAACAGCATGGTTATTTTATAGCGTTGCAAGCATGACATTAATTTTTGCTTTGGTTATTCCACTATTCCAGTTACTTTGGTGGTTACCGAATGTACCTCAAGAAGTTTATGCTCGTCATTTTTGGGATGGATTATATTCAACGATTATCATGGCTTTTTATCCGACGATTACCATTATTGTTTTAGCATTGATGATTATCAATTTTCAACGTATCATGCCAAAGCCTTGGAAGAAATGGATACATCGCTTATTGACATTAGGATATGCTTTACCAGGTTCGGTGATTGCAGTTGGGATGATCCTTATGTGGGTCCCTGTTGATCGAATGATTGCAGAATTATTTAATATCAATTCAATGTTGATTTCTGGATCACTCGTTCTATTAACGATGTCCCTGGTTTTAAGATTTTTTGCAGTGGGTAGTAACATTATTGAAGGAACCTATCATAAAATTGGAATGAAATATACCATGGCTAGTCACGCTCTAAAAAAAGGATATCTCCAAACCTTATTCGCGATTGATTTGCCTTTAATCAGTCATGGCGTGATTGCTGCTTCCTTAATCGTGATGGTGGACTTATTTAAAGAATTACCCTTAACCTTAATTTTACGACCCTTTAATTTTCAAACCCTTGCCACCTACTTATACCAATATGCTGGTGATGAACAACTTAATCTTGCCAGTCCCATGGCATTGATGTTAATTGTTTTGACTGCAGGTGCAGTCATTTTTGCCAGTGATATGATGTTAAAGGTAAACACCTATGAGTCTTAATATCCATCAATTACATTTTCGCTATAAGACCAATCAACCATTGATTGAAAATCTTTCCCTTAAGATTGAACAAGGGCAAATTGTTGCCTTAACTGGGGTTAGTGGCTGTGGTAAGTCTACGTTGATTCAACTTTTATTAGGAACCTTAAAACCTTTGAAAGGTTTGATTTCATTTAATGGGGTTAACTTTTTCCAAGACAATCTTTATTTATCCCCGCAAGCCCGAGGCATTGGCGTGGTGTTTCAAGATTATGCCTTATTTCCGCACCTTACGGTCAGACAAAACATTGGCTTTGGTTTAACGTCAAAGCATCAATCTAAACAATCTGAAATTGATCAATGGTTAAAGGTGTTTTC
>JBEDGE010000119.1:0-7126 GCA_041174805.1 Bacillota bacterium | reverse complement strand
TATCTTGAAAGTTATCTCCAAATATTTTAAACATATTACCTTAATCTTATCAAAAATTCTCTAATTCTAAAATGAATCAAGCACTTATCTCGTAAATGCATGCATTTGACCTTATAATTTTGATATGAAAAATTTAAAACTTTATTCAAGATTTTTGATGTTAAATCCTCAACAAGTTGAAAAATTGAACGTCCTTGGCGTAACGGTCTCTAAAACCCTAGAACCTGACACAAACGCGATTTTTTCCGACCAATTTTTTATCGAAACTAATATAGATCAAATTCCCAACTTAAGCTATCTTCAGGTTGCAACTTCGGGATTAGATCGAATCAATCTTCATCACCCTAAACTAGCAAATGCGGTTGTGAGTGGTTCAAGAGGCGTATTCAATCAACCGATGGCACAGTATGTCCTAAGTCATGTTTTATCTGTCTATCAAAACCATCGATTCTTTTTGCAAACCCAAAAAGATCAACAATGGCGACCTTCACGTCATAACGAAGAATTAGCAGGTAAAAGAGTGGCGATTGTTGGTTTGGGTCAAATTGGCCAACAGGTTGCAAAGACATTTTCTTTCTTTGGTGCAAAAGTTGATGGTTTTAATCGAAGTGACATTGACTCAATCTATGTCCAAAATCGGTACGCACTCATTGACCTTCAAAATAAAATCAATGAATATGAAGTTGTTATCGTGTGCCTTGCCCTCAATCAAGACACCTCAGGTTTATTTAACGCTTCTTTACTTGAAAAACTTAACCCTAAGGCCATTTTCATCAACATAGGTCGAAGTGAATTATTAGATGAATCGGCGATGATTCAATTATTACAAAATAAAAAGATTCGACACGCTGTCTTAGATACATTTAGTAAGGAACCCTTACCCAAAGATCATCCATTTTGGGCATTAGAAAATTTGACGATAACGCCTCATATTTCTTTTACGTCGATTCAAAATTTAGAAAGAATGTTTGATGCACTCTATAATAATCTACAACTTTACTTACAAAACGAAAGACTTATTAATCAGTTTAAATAAACTTCATATCTTGATAATCGCGAATTAAACTTTCCACTTTTGTTAAAATTAAATCGCGAATCGGGCGAATTGCTTTTAATTTCTCTTCTTCTGAACCTGCTAACGTTGAAGGATCTGGTAGATCCCAATTGAGTGTGACTTTTGTGCTTGGAAAGATGGGGCAGCGTTGACCATTAAGAGCGTCACATACTTTTACAACAATTTCATAACGTTTGCCTTGTTTAAAGAAATCAAAGACGTTTTTAGTTTTGTTTTTTGAGATGTCATACCCGAGTTCTGCGATGGCTTTCACCGCGATAGGATTCAATTTTCCCGCTTCTAAACCAGCACTTTCAGCGACAAATTTTCCTTTTCCTAAACGATTTAAAAAAGCTTCTGCCATTTGACTACGAGCAGAGTTATGAATACAGATAAAGAGTACTTTAATCATAAATTGCCTCCACATTTAATATAGACCACTTTTAAAATTAGTTTGTTAAGGACTTGTATAGAATTGGTAAATTCATAACAGAAGGTATATCGCTAACGTGATAAAATTGTGTTGTGAAAAAGCGCATTGATTTTAAAACCTGGCCTCGTTATCAACATTATCTATTTTTTAAGGATTATGAAATACCTCGATATAACATGACGTTCCCGATGGATGTCAGTGGCCTTTATAACTTATGTAAACAAAAAGGATACCGATTTTATTTCTATTTCATGCACACTGTGATTTCGGTGATGAATCAAATTGAGAATTTTCGATATCGCATTGAAAATAAAAAAGTATTTGAAGAACCGATTGAGTATGTTTCATTCACCGATTTGATCGAAGGAACTGACCTATTTAAAATGGTTTTTACAAACTTTAAAGTCAACTATTCTGAATTCGAAAAAACCGCGATTCAAGCATCTTTGAAGCAAGGCTCACAACTGATTAATCTCGACACAGAAAAAATATTAAACACCGTCTACATCACCTCGTTTCCTTGGGCGAAGTTCACTCACTTTACCCATGCAACGAAGTTGGGATCAACGGATTCAGTGCCTCGTGTTAGTTGGAGTCAATTCGTTGAAGAAAATGGTAAAAAGATTTTAAATTTATCAATTGAAGTCCATCATGGTCTTGTGGATGGGTACCACTTAGGTTTGTTGATTAATCAATTACAAAAAACGTTCGAACAAATAAATTAACGACTGCCTTTATCGTAGGGAATGCCTTCTGCTTTTGGGGCTCTAGATTTTTTACTGGTTAACATTAAAGCAACCAAAGTTGCAATATAAGGCAAGACCGTAAAGAAATAACCCAATGATAATCCATCAAACCAAGGAATGAGTGTGTATTTGACACTTAAAGCATTCATTAAACCAAAAAACAAACTCGCAAAGAATATTTTTTCAGGTTTCCATTGTCCAAAAATCATCACTGCGAGTGCTAAAAATCCATAACCACCAACTTGACCTGAGAAGGTCACGGAACTTGAAACCACAAAGACAAGTCCACCTAAACCTGCCAGGGCTCCGGATATTAACGTTCCAATCCAACGCATCTTATAAACATTAATCCCTACTGTATCCGCTGCTGAAGGGTGTTCACCCACCGCAGAAAGTCTTAATCCAAATCTTGTTTTATAGATAACAATAACGGCAATGAAGGCAATAAAATATCCTAAAAAACTCAAGATATTAATATCTTGAAAAAGAATTTCACCCACGATCGGGATATCTCCTAATAAAGGAACTTTTTGAATATTAAACTCTTGATCAAAAGGAATGTTTTTAACATTGTTCAACGTGCGTGCGATGAAGATAACCATTGGCGCTGCAAATAAATTGATGGCGGTTCCACCGATCACTTGATTTGCTTTTAAATTAACAGCAGAGAACGCTAACAATGACGAAAGCAAACTCCCTGTGATGGCAGCAATGATTGCCGCGACTAATAAAAGCAAGCTGGGATTAAAACCAGGAACATTCTCTTGAATGAAGTTGATAAATAAAATGGAGAAGAAAGATCCAAAGACCATCGTGCCTTCTAACGAGATATTAACGACCCCACTTTTCTCTGCAAACATCCCACCAAGAGCTGTAATTAACAATGGAACGGTAAAAAATAAGGTTGAGTTTGCGATCAAAATAAAGAGTTCCATAAAGTTCATGGTTGTTTCCTCTTCAAAAGTTTAACTAACTGATCTTTCACCAACATCGCCATCGCTGAGGTATAAATGATTGCGGCAATGATGACATCAATGATTTCCACTTTGATACCGATGGTTTGCATAAAGTAGCCACCCCGTTGAATAAAAGAAATAAAGAAAGCAGATAAGACAATTCCAAACGGATGGGATTGTCCAAGCAAAGCAACGGCAATACCATCAAAACCAGCCGTTAATAACTCATTTCCAACAGAATATTGATTACCACTATTGACCGACCCCTTCGCTAAGAAATATAAAGCACCTGCTGCCCCTGCAAGCGCTCCTGAAATAACCATTGAAAGAATCAAACTTCTATTTTCTTTGATACCACTATATTTTGCTGCAAAGCGATTTGAACCTACGGCTTGTAATTCAAAACCAAAGGTTGTTTTGTATAAGACAAAATAAATTATTAATGTAATACCAATCGCGATGAGGATACCTAAGTCAATCGCAGAGCGGTCAAATACATCTCTTAAAATTGTTGTTGGAATATAGGCATTCAAGTTAATTGCTTTTGTTTTTGAAAATGCCACATTGAATAGATTAGCGTCACCTTGAATTAGATTATTTACCGTGTACATCCCAATGTAGTTCAACATGATAGAACTAATGACTTCATGTACATTAAAGTAAGCCTTTAATAACCCTGGTAATAATCCCCATAAAGCACCAAAAATAATCGCTGCAAGAAATGCAAAAATCCATTGAGTAGGACCTAGAAATCCTCCATAAATACCCACAAAAATCGCTGCAAACATACCTAAGGTATATTGACCAGTCGCACCGATATTAAACAAACCAGTCTTGAATGCAAAACCAACGGAAAGACCAGTTAAGATCATCGGTCCCGTTAAGAAAATTAAATCACCCAGTCTTCTTAGAAATTCACCACTTAAGAGCCAACCACCGATCATTGTTGAAAATCCAGGAAACGCAGTAAATGGATTGGCAATAATCATGATGATTAAACCAAATATTAAACCTAATAAAATAGCAATTACAGAAGAAATAAATGCTTGGTTCCTCATGAAGGCTTTCCTCCAGCCATATACAAACCAATCAATTCTTTAGTCGTTTCTTTAGGATTAAGTTCTGCAACAATTCTACCTTCATACATGACGATGATGCGATCAGAAAGTTTTAAAATCTCCTCAAGTTCAAGTGAAATCATTAAGACGGCTTTTCCTTCTTCACGTTGTTTAAGCATTTGAGAATGAATATACTCAATCGCCCCAACATCGAGTCCACGCGTCATTTGCACAGCTAAGAGAACATCTGCGTTGCTATCGATTTCTCTACCGATAATTGCTTTTTGTTGATTACCACCACTTAAACTTCTTGTTAAAGATTGAATTCCTTTGCCAGATCGCACATCAAATCTTTCAAGAATACTTTCTGCTAATTGAAAGATTTTTTTCTTTTGAATAATGCCTTTCTTTTGAAAGGGTTGTTTATGATATTTTTTTAATGAAAGATTCGAATATAAAGGGTGATCAAGAATTAAACCAAATTTATGGCGATCCTCTGGAATATGGGCTAAACCCAAATCATTACGATAGCGAACGGAATGGTTGGTTACATTTTCTCCTAATAGACGAATCGTTCCACTGTCTGGTTTTAATAGTCCTGCAATTAAATAAGCTAGTTCTGATTGACCATTACCTTCAATGCCAGCTACACCCAATATTTCACCTTTTTTAACTTGAAAACTAATGTCATTCACGACTTTCTTTTTGGTTCGGGTCGATATAAAAGTTAGGTTCGCAACCTCAAGAGCTATACCACCAAAATTTGCTTGAGGTTTTTCAATTTCAAAAGTAATATCACGCCCCACCATGAGGTTCGAGAGGGCTTGAGGGGTTGTCTCTTTGGTGAATAATGTTCCAACTGATTTCCCCTTTCTTAACACTGTTACGCGATCTGAAACCGCCATAATTTCATTTAATTTGTGGGAAATGAATAAAATTGATTTTCCTTCTTTTTTTAGATTCTTTAATATTTTAATGAGCTCTTCAATTTCTTGTGGTGTTAAGACAGCAGTGGGTTCATCGAAAATCAAAATATTATTTTTACGATAAAGCATTTTCAAGATTTCAACTCTTTGTTGCATACCAACGGATATATCTTCAATTTTGGCATCTACATCGATAGCTAGTTTATATTGTTTCGAAAGTGCAACAATTTCTTTTTTTGCTAATTGACGGTCAATAAATGGTCCCTTGGTTGGTTCCACACCTAATAAGATGTTGTCCAAAACTGTAAAAACATCCACTAACTTAAAATGTTGATGCACCATTCCAATGCCAAAACGATTTGCATCATTTGGATTTTTAATCTTGATTATTTCACCGTGCTTTTTGATTTGGCCACTTTCAGGAGTATACAAACCAAAAAGTACGCTCATTAAGGTTGATTTACCGGCTCCATTTTCACCCAACAATGCATGAATTTCACCTTCCATAAGGTTGAGAGAAATATTGTCATTAGCAATAACACCTGGGAAGCTTTTGGTAATACCTTCCATCGAAATTATTGGTAAGTTAGTTTTTGCTTCCATAAGTTCATTGTACAAAAAACACAGGGTGCAATACACCCTGTGTTTTAAGTAATATTTAGTAATTAGGCAACAAAGGTAACGGCAACTTTATTCATGGCTTCATCGTAAGCTTCAATTTCAGCTTCGTTTGCGCCAGTAACTGTTGAACCATCCAAGATTAAACCTACGGTTCTTTCACCTTCGGCTAATTCTGTGTAGATGACTTCGTATTCAGCTACTGTGAAGGTTTCGAAACCCCACGAAGCTTCGTCAGTTGGTAAACCAACGCCATCATTGGAGGCGTCTAATACCCAAACTTCTCCTCCTGGGAATTCGTTAGCATAGAATGCTTCTAAAGCCTGAACAACCGAGGTTCCTAAACCCTTCATTGCTGAAGTGATCACGGTGTCTGATAAATCAGCACCACCTGGACCTTGGTTAACGTCAACACCAATAACTTTTTTATCTGCTTTTTCTGCTTCTGACATGACGGATAGACCAACTGCACCACCGGCAGCAAAGATAACTTCAACACCTGCATCAAACATCGTTTCAGCAGTGGCAGCATTATCTGGGGTATCAGCAAAGTCACCAGTGTAGTGGTATTGAATTGTTACTTCGGCATTTACATCAGTTGCTGCAGCTTGTGCACCAAGCATGAAACCAACACCAAACTTCACAACTGCAGGTACCGCCATACCACCCATGAAACCGAGTGATCGATAGCCATCAGCTACTGCAGCATAACCTGCAAGATAACCAGCTTGTTGTTCCGCATATAGAATCGATAGAACATTTCTACCTTGACGGAATACAGAATAATCAGCGCTATGTGGAACACCATCAAGTAAGATAAAACTTACTTCCGGATTTTCGTCCATTGCTAAGAAGATTGGAGTTTCAAATAAAAAACCTGGAGTAACAATAACATTGGCTCCACCTTCGATTGCAAGATCAATGGTGTTTACGTATTCAGTGTTGTCAACAGCAGTGGGTTTATAGTATTGATAACTTCTGTTATTTTCTTCAGCAAACTCAACAACACCTTCCCAAGCACCTTGGTTAAAGGATTTGTCATCAATATCCCCGACGTCAGTAATAAGAGCGATTTCATATTCGCTTGTAGGCCCGCAAGAAGAAAGCAAGAGAGAGAAACCAGCAACGGCAAGCATAGCGACTGTGGTAAACTTTTTCATTTATTTTCCTCCTTTAAATGAAGTTACCAAGCCAAAGGTTGCTTAGGTAGTTTAATCAACTAACTCCAGCACAACACTTTGCTTTAAGATTGATTTCATTATAACTAAGTAAATGTTATTTCTAACAAAGTTGAATTGTAAATTTTTTTGACCGAGTCTTTACATTTCTTTATCT
>JBEDGE010000118.1:0-4589 GCA_041174805.1 Bacillota bacterium | reverse complement strand
TGAATGCTGCTCCCATTATTGTGTCGGTGACGACTCCGTATGAAACGATCTATGAAGTTTTAGAACAATCTTTACTTGCATTTGGGTTCTTTATTACGCCGGCAATTGCTGATTTAATCATTGGTTTAACCTTGGTAATTTTACGGTATTTAGTGTTTATCGTTTTAGCAGTTGTGATTTTCTTACTTGGGGAAAGTATTGCCGCTATTTTATATTTCATCCCATTTCGATTTTTGATTCCAAGAAATCTTAGAAAAAAAGTGAAAATGCGTCTTTTGGGTGGTTTAGCTGGAGCCCTCAAAATGGTTTTAGTGTTAACCATGTTTCTTTCACCCTTTACTTCTTTGGTTAACACCATTACAGGTTCCTTTGAAGATTTTGATGAAGAGTATGGTGATCAAATAGACGCTGAGCTCTATAACGACATCATGACTTTTGTGAATGCTTATAACGATTCAACCTTTGCACAAACGTTATTTTCCTGGTCTTTAACTGACGATGGATTAAGTATTGATACCGCTTTAATGGATTATGTAACGGGTCAAGATCTTGATGAGTATCGATTAACACTTGCCAATGAATTAGGATCATTCGTTGATATTGCAGCAACCCTCCTTGGAAGTGGGGCTGTGGATAGTACATTTGCCACTATCGATGCATCCTTATTGATTACTGAAGATGTTGTAAACAATCTCATCACATCATTAACTGGATCAGTGTTGATTATGAAAATTCTTCCAATTGCAGTCACGATTGGCTTAAATTTAGATCAAGTTTCTCCATTCTTAGATGCAGATTTAGTCAATCTAGATGATTTAGTTTGGGAAGAAGAACTCCAATACTTAGGTGATATTTTCACAGGTGTGATTCGATCGGGTGTTCTCACCCCGATTCTTTCAGGCAATACAGATACAACCAGTCTCATCAATGCTATGTTCTCTGCACAGGCTAAAGACGAAGTGATTGGGATGTTAGAAACCCTTGATGCATCCCCTTTTTTATCACAAGTCATTCCTGCCGTTTTATATAAATTAGTTTCCGATGAAGTCGATGCAGGTGGACCTGTTGGTGGTATTGGTTTATCGACATTTTTACCGACCGAATGGAGTGATTACGAATCCATCGCATTCGGTTCCGAATTAAGTCTAATCTATGAATTGGTGTATGAGTTAAATGAAGGTGTTGATGGTTTACTCGATGTTGTATTACCCGCCAATCAAGGTCAAGGGCCATTAGGTAGAAAATTTGTTGATGAACCAACCCCTACCATAATTGACTTATTAAAAGATCATTTTGATTTATTTGTTGAAGTGCTCATCGGGGAAGTTGATGAAGACGGCTTACCAATCAATAACGATCCTTCGACTGGTAAGGCAATTAATCGCCGGTCATTGATGGATTCAGATTTAATTGTAAATGGGTTACCCACGATTGTTGAAGATTTATTATTACCAACGCTGACCGATGTAGCGGGTGCAGGATTTGATGACACAGAATTAAATCAATTAATTTCAGATTTTAATGCTGGCACCCGTGGTGACATACGCATCGATTATAAAGGTGAATTTGCTGGTATTTTCAGTATTTTAGGAGCGGTACTAGGCAATGAAACCCTGATTAGTTTGATTCAACCCGAACCCGGGCAAACCCTTGATATTCTTGCTTTATTAGAAGATGGAGAATTTAGAGTTGGACTAAAAGCTGACTTAATCCCATCCCTTGATCGTTCACAAATTATTCTAACGGTTGTACCTGGTATTCTTGAATCCACTTTAACAGGCGCTGGTTTTGATGATTTCTTAAGTTTAATTTCTTTGACCACTGCGGATCTTAATTTTGACTTTGAAAGTTTATCAAGAGAATTAACGATTGTTGTCGATATGATGGGTTATGCATTTAATGTCTTAGATGCAAGTGCAGATTTATTAAATCAGTTTCCTACGATTGCTTATGATCTCATTGGCTTGCTCGACAATATTTATTTTTCAGATATCATCAATCTTAATCCGGGTACCAATAATAAAGCCACAAACTTTAATCAAATCATCAAAGGTATCTTTTCTTTAGTTGAAGGTATCGGTATCGAAGAAACGGATATTGATACTGGTTTCAACCGTGTAGAACCAACAGGTATAGAAAATGGATGGACCACGACTTTCATCGACACAAATGGTAATGATAAGTTAGATGAACTAGATACCATTTCCTTTAGAGGGGAAAATTTCCACCTGATTAATTTTTTAAAGACCGCTTTAGAATCAGGCTTACTTGATATTTCAGGTGATATATTTGCAGCATTAGAAGAATTGACGACTGGAAGTGAAGACATTGATGATCCAGAAGTTGCAACTTTATATAAAATATTTGCTTATGCCGATCGATCAGAGATTATTGCTGCTGCATTTGGTGGTATCCTCGATAATTTGTTTGGATCAACGGGTGGATTATTAGATCCAGTTCTAGGCACATCTTTTAGAAACGTCACATCGTGGACCGAAGAAGGTTCGAATTTGATGTACTTAGTAAAACAATTAACGAATTTTGCTGATGGTTTAGAGAATATCGACTTCTTAAATTCAGATGTATCGATGATAGAGGAACTTTTACAAGGTCTTGCTGCATCACAAATTTTTATCAAACCAAACGGTGATTATGTTTTCCCAGATTTTTTATTAGATCAATTAACGGGTATTGCTGACCTTGCTAATTATTTTGAAGATCCATCACCCTATCAATCCACATGGGATGATGATCCAGTAGATAATTTTACGATCGTAACAGAAGACTTTTACGCGGTTAGTAATCAAGTTTCAACACGAGCAAATTGGTATGGCACCAAAACAATTATTACCGATGGTAACGGCGATCCAATACTCGATTTAAATGGTGATATTCAATATGAATTTGTTGGTGGTGAATTAGAAAATATTGTTGCTTTTATTTCTGAATTACAATCCGTATCGATTGGTGATCTTACTTCCGGTACTGGATTGAGTGGTGAAACAATTTCTGATGTTTTACTCGCTCTTAATAATGCTTCATCATTAAGGGTTTTAGTCTATAACGTTTATGATTCAATTTTTGGTGGTTCCAACTTTGATATTGGTTCACTTTCACTATCGCAAACCAACACGTTCGTATTCTTAGAACTAAATCAGGTAGGTCGCGCTGAACAAATCCAAGCTACCGCTGATTTACTCGATACGATCAGTGAAATGGGTCTTGATGGTGGTGGTGCATTTGATATTGCTAATTTTGATGAATCAACCATTCTTACCGTTGGAGATTTGCTAACGATTCTCCATGATGCAGCTTTATTTAATTCCTTTAAAATAGGACGATCACGGGCAAATGGTGACCTCACCGTTTTTGAGCAAGCGTATCAATTTTTATTGACGACTGCAACGCTGGACACCTTTATTTATGATGGTCTAACTGAAGCTCAAAGAGAAACAGCCTTGTATCAAGATATGACGGAACTTGATAATAATTTTGGGACTAATTCACCAGACGATTGGGATGGAAATGATGGCGAAATTCAACGCTTTGTCGACATCATGGTCGCGTTTGTGAATACGGGGATTGATTTTACAAACTTTGGTGGTGATGCGATTGGTGATTTACTGAATACAGAAGTCGGTTTGGGAAAAGTAGAAGATCTTTTATTATCGATGAATGAATCAACCCTTATTGCTCCTGCGATTGGCAACCTATTTGGAAATGTCTTTGGTTCTGATGCCTTTAATATTGGTGGCCTCACGATGTCAGACGCCAACACGAATTATTTTAATCAAGAACCCCTCAAAGCAAACCGCGCCACAGAAATCAGTTTAATTCTCGATATTTATTGGGATATCAATAGTATTGGAATCACGGGTGGTGCCGCCTTCTCCGCCGATTTAATTGATCCAGTTTTATTCGATGCATTACTCAATAAAATGCATGACTCAAATGTCTTTAATTCCTTTAAAACTGGCAATAGTTATGTATTAGATGATTTAACCATTTTTGAACAAACAGTTCGCATGATCTTAAATACCTCAACGCTCGACACCTTTATTTACGATGAACCTATCAACGCCAATCGCTTACTATTACTCCAAGACGATATTGCGGATTTGGAAAATAATTTTGGCATTGGTTTGTCCGATGATGATTGGACAGGTAGTAATGGTGAAATCAATCAAATTATTGGCATTCTAGAATCATTTAAGGAAACCAATATTGATTTTGCTAACTTTGGTGGCGATGCGATTTCCGATTTACTGAGTACAGGACCAGGTTTAGCGAAGGTTGATAATTTATTGTTATCGATGAATAACTCAACACTGGTCGCTCCTTCGATTGGTAATTTATTTGGTAACATCTTTGATTCTGATTCATTTAATATCAATGGTTTAACCATGTCAGATTCCAACACTGGTTATTTCAATCAAGAACCAATTAAAGCCAATCGCGCTCAAGAAATTTCTCTCATTCTTGATATTTACTCTGATATTTCTTCAATTGGTTTATCCGGTGGAGCAGCCTTTACCAAGGATAAAATTGATCCTTTATTATTTGATCAACTCCTCAATAACATGTATGAG
>JBEDGE010000117.1:0-3790 GCA_041174805.1 Bacillota bacterium | reverse complement strand
ACTGGTTTTATGACAACCGTCCACGCTTACACCAACGATCAAACCACATTAGACTTAGTGAAAAAAGGTGATAATCGCCGTGGTCGCGCTGCTGCTGCAAACATCGTTCCTTCTTCTACCGGTGCGGCAAAAGCTTTACACTTAGTCATTCCTGAAGTTAAAGGTCGTTTAAATGGTGGAGCCTTACGTGTTCCAGTCATTGATGGTTCACTCGTCGACTTAACCGTTACCTTAAAGAAACCAGTCAAAGATGAAGCTGAAGTCAACCAATTATTCAAGGCTGCGGCGAATGGTAAATTAAAAAATGTTTTAGATTATACCGAAGATGAAATTGTTAGTTCCGACATTATCGGTTCTACCGCTGGTTCAATCTTCGACGCCACCCAAACTAAATTACTTGTCAATGCCGAAGGCAAACAATTATTAAAGATTGTTTCTTGGTATGACAACGAATATTCTTATACATCACAATACATTCGCTTAGTGAAGCAATTTGCAACCGTGCTTGGCTTGAAGTAAAAAAACCAAAACAAAACACTCACGGTTCACGTGAGTGTTTTTTTTACCAAAGGAGAATCTATGAAAAATCTAGCAAGTTTAACGAATTTAAAAGGTAAAAAAGTTATCGTCAGAGTCGACTTTAATGTGCCTTTAAAAGAAGGTAAAATTCGCGATGACAATCGTATCGTCGCTGCTTTACCAACCTTGCAATTCTTAATCAGCAAGGGCGCACGATTAATTTTACTTTCTCATTTGGGAAAAATCTCTCATAAAGAACCGGCAAAAGTAGAAGATGAAAAGAAAAAGAATAATCTTCAAGTGGTAGCAGTTCGTTTAGGCGAATTGTTGAAACAACCTGTTGTCTTTTCACTAGACACTAAAGGTCCAGGTTTGCAAAATCTCGTGAACACCCTCAAAGATGGCCAAGTGTTACTCGTTCAAAATACGCGTTATGAAGTTGGCGAAGAAAAAAATGATGCTGCCTTGGCTCAAGCATGGGCTCAATTAGCAGATGTGTTTGTGATGGATGCATTTGGAAGTGCTCACCGCGCTCACGCCTCCACCTTTGGCATTCCTGAATTATTAAAGAAACAAGGCAAACCTGTTGCCATTGGTTACCTCGTCGAAAAAGAAGTAAAATCGCTTGCAAAAGTTGTCCAAGTCAATCCAAGTGAGCGCCCTTATATTGCGATCATGGGTGGATTTAAAGTTTCCGATAAAATCAAAGTGATTGATGAACTCCTCGCAAAATGTGACTACGTGCTCATTGGTGGCGCGATGACGTACACGTTCTTAAAAGCACAAGGCAAATCGATTGGTACTTCACCCTTTGAAGCCGATCAACTCGATTATGCACGAGGCGTGATTGCCAAAGCCAAAGGCAAATTAATTTTTGCCGATGATTATGTTGTCAGTGATGCCTTTGATAATCCAACAAAAATTGAAACCCACGAAGGAGAAATTCGCGGGGCGATGATGGGAATGGATATTGGTCCAAAAACCATTGCTAAATTTACTAAAATTATTCTCCAAGCTAAAACGATTTTTTGGAACGGTCCGATGGGTGTTTTTGAAAAACCTCAATTCACCAAAGGTACTGAGTCTGTCTGCCAAGCTGTTCGCACATTAGGTAAGAAAGCTTTTACCGTTTGTGGTGGTGGTGATTCTGCTGCCGCCGTTGCCCAATTTGGTTACATGAATGACTTCTCCCATGTCTCTACCGGTGGTGGTGCATCTTTAGAGATGATTGAAAATGCTGGACACCTTCCTGGCATCGATGTCATCTTAGGTTAATCGCATGCGAAAAAAATTATTACTTGGCAATTGGAAGATGAATCTTACCATTGCAGAGGCTACTAAATTTGCAGAAGCCTCGATTCCTTTAGTTGAAAAAGCTAAAGCTGCAAATGTTCTATTAGGTGTTGCACCAACCTTTTTATCTTTAGCGACTGTCAAACAACATAATCCTGGTTTGATTGTCAGTGCGCAAAATATTCATTTTGAAAACAATGGTGCTTTTACCGGTGAAATTAGTGTACCGATGCTCAAGGAAATTGGCATTCATTGGACATTAGTTGGTCACTCTGAACGTCGCAATTATTTTGGAGAAACGAATTTAATTTGTAATAAGAAAATGCTCAAGGCTTTAACCGAAGGCATGACCGTTGTCTATTGTGTTGGTGAATCCAGTGATGATTATGATCACGGAAGAACCAAGGCTGTGATTCGTGATCAATTACTTGTGGGATTAGCAGGGATGACTGCAGAACATCTTCAACATGTTGTGATCGCCTATGAACCAGTTTGGAGTATTGGCACAGGAAAAAACGCCAGTAAAGAACACGCACAAGATATCGCAAACTATATCCGTGAACGCTTGGAAGAAATGTTTAATCCAGAATCCTCACAAAAGACTTTGATTCTCTATGGTGGTAGTGTCAAACCTAATAATATTAAGGACTATTTATCTCAACCGGATGTTGATGGCGCACTGGTCGGTGGGGCTTCATTAAATGTCACGTCCTTTGAAGAACTGCTTACCAACATTCTTGGTTAGAAATACATTTAATTCATATCGCTTTATTTTTCAATTGAATTTGCTATTGTTAAATTAATCTAATTGAAGGAGGATTTTTCAATGGAACGTCCATATCAAGCATATGCTACATCGAGTACAACCTCACCATTGGTGAAAGTTTTTACATGGATGGCAGTGGCGCTAGCAGTCACGGCAGCTATGGCACTAGCGGTCTTTTTTGGTATCAATGTTGGTCTCATCTCAGAATCAGTGTACGGTGGATTGATGGTAGGAAGTATCATCACTTTAACCATCAGTTATATTTGGTTTTTATTTGGTGGCATTCGGCGTGGCGTCGGAAATCCAACGATTCCTTTCTTTTTATACGCAGGAAGTATGGGTGTTGTTTTATCGACACTTCCATTCCTATATTCGGTTGAGATGATTGGTACCGCTTTTGGTATTTCCGCCTTTGTCTTTGGGGCGTTTGCCGCTTACGGAGCGACCACAAAAACCAGTTTATTAGGATTAGGACAATTCGCATTCGTGGCGATGTTAGGATTAATTGTTCTCAGCATTGTGAATATATTTATTGGTAGCGCCTCGATGGATTGGTTTATTTCATTTGGAATCTTTGGTGTGGTGTTATTGATCGTTGCCTATCAAGTTTGGTTCGTTAAACAAATCGCTGCATCGGGTGATATCACCACGGGTGAAGCGATGTATCTTGCATTTAGTCTTTATATTTCATTCATCAATATTTTCTTGAGAATTCTTCGATTCCTTGCCGCATCACGTAGTGGCGGTCGTCGGTAATCATCTCAACTTAAAAGCATCAACATCACCAATCATGGTGATGTTTTTCTTTGAATTCATTTATAATTAAATTAATGAAAGTGTGGAAGTCATGAAACAAACAAAATGGATTCAACCCCATGAAGTTTTAGCATTGGTTCAATCGCATATGAAGATCGTCGTTGGCATGGTTGCGTGTGAACCCCAACTATTTTTAAGTCAATTACACACGATTGCAACACGACTAAAAGATGTGACAATTTTAAATTGTTTGCCTTTACAAGCCCATCCTTTTCTCTCTGATGCGCAATATGCTTCCACATTCACCATTCATAGTTTATTTTTATCGAAACCTTTAAGAGAAGCGTATGATCATGGAAATATTCGCTACATTCCAAATCATTTGCATCAAGCAGGTGTTAAATGGTTATCGACGCATCAACCCGATATCTTTATTGGGGCTGCAAGTATGCCAAA
>JBEDGE010000116.1:0-6440 GCA_041174805.1 Bacillota bacterium | reverse complement strand
TCCTTGCGGGTAAGCCAACTAAAGAACTGGTGAATAAACCATTAAGAAGAGGATTACTCGGTTTTACATTAGGTGTCGCTCTTAATGGTGTTATCGTATTTTTATATACAGAATCCATCATTGGTCTTTGGGTTATGTTTGGTTTGATGCTTGTTGTCAGTGTTGGAATTGGTTTAAATATAACTTACGTGAATACGCCGATAGGTGTCGCCTTGCAAAGGTATGTGCCAAAGGATAAATTAGGTAGAGTCAATTCCATCATTAATTTAATGGCCGTTGGCGTCATTCCATTTTCTACTGTATTAGCAGGTCTCGCGATTGAATCTTTATCTTTACCTTGGTTTTATTTGATTGTGGCAAGTGGTATGGCGATTGCAGCATCGATCGCTTATTTCTCTAAATCCCTTAGACATTTTTAATATTTAACTCAAAATATAAGGGCCATATTGAGGACTCGGATTTATTTTTTAAGCATATAATGAATTTGATTAAAAGGAGTTTTGCAATGAAACTTACTGAAAAACAATCCAAGATTCTCATCGCCGCGAGTGTAGTGGGCGTTGGTGTGATTGGTTTAACAGTCGCATTATTATCTCAACCTTCCAACTCAAGATTGACGAAGCCTGTTGATATCAATTGGGATACTTATCAATTAACCAATGTGACCGAATTAGATTCCAGTAATGAGATGGAATATTATTCAGGCACAGTGCATTTAGATGATTGTTCTTATGTCATCGGCGGCATTGATCAAAACGATAATACCTTACCTTTAATCCGACAACTTGATGACACGGGTGCTGTGGTTGAAGATTATTTCTTTGGTCTTGATGAAATCACTATAGATGCAGGTAGTTTTTCAGGGCATGTCGTTCAATTAAGAGAATGGGCTGCTCAGGATACCATGCTGTTGTTGGTGAATGTTTCCCCTCGTTATTTACAAAATGGTGAAGTGAAAAGACTATCAGGTCCCCTAGGTGATCTTTTAGATTCGGAAGCGGCCTATGGTCTCTATCTTCGTTTGGTATTGACTTGGAATCCACGAAACTATGATTTGGCGTTATTGTATGTCGCAGGTGAAAGAACGGATGCGAACCCCTTTTATGATTTATATGATGTCATTCCGGAAGAAGATACATTGTTACTTGGATTTAATTATGACGCAAATCAACATACCTTAGATTTTGCATTTGATAATCCACGTCATGATGGTGAAGGGGATGACTATATCCTTCAACGATTTCAATACAACAAGCATGATTCAAGTATTACACCCATTGAAAATGAAAATTGGATTCTTGCATCCGATTTTAATGAAAATACCAATGTCAATGTTGGAAAAGATTTATATCGTGAAGCCGTCTTGGTAGATGGCTTATTAAGTTTATCGATTCGGGGTAATCTCAATAATGGCGTTGAAATTGATCAATATATTACCTGGAAAAATGATTTTGATATCACTGGTTTGAATCTTAATTTACTTCGAGACATCAAAATTATGTTTGATGATCAATTTGCGGATCTACCAGAAGAGGAAAGTTATTTTTATCCTGTTTTTGATGTCGCGCTGTTGATTGACACAACTAACTTTGAAAATGTGGGTTATGTATTAGAAGTTGAAAATCCATACGCTGGCAAAATGTATCAAGGTGGCTTATACCAATCCGGGGACGCTATTTATTTCCTTTATTCCGTTCGGTTCTATGGATATAACCCCATCACCGATTCGAATATCGATGCTTACAAAACCAATTTATATTCAGTCCTAGATGGCCAATTAACCCTCATGGAAAGTTTTACTGAAGCGTTTGGATTTTATGCCTTTGGTCTATTGTTCACGAAGAATGCAGTTATCTTTTATGGGTATCAAATTTGGGGCCTTACCGAATTAGAATATCCAGATGGTGAAGTCAAACTATTATGGTATGACTTGGATGACGGTGACACGGATGATTATGTCATCAATAGTAGTGGGCATGATTACGCCTTTGATGTTCGAGTCAATTTAACAGATAACACGATTGATTTTTATGCTTATGTTGCGAATGCCGATGAAGACTACGCCACCTTAGAAAATGAAACGGGAAATTATATGACAGTCAAAATTAGTTTTCCAATTGAAGGAGAATAAAGATGAACATTAAACCTATCACAGTTTCCGTTAAAATCAAACAACCTGCAAAGGCCATTTGGCATCATCTCACCAATCCAGAATCTATCAAGCAATGGAACCAAGCTTCTGATGATTGGGAAACCACCAAGGCCACCGTAGACTTAAAAATCGGTGGTCGCTTTCTTTCGCATATGCAGGCCAAGGACGGTTCCGCAGGGTTTGATTTTGAAGGCACATACACGTTAGTAAAACCCTTTCAACGATATGATTATGTTCTAGAGGACGGCCGTCATGTTAAGGTTACGATTCAAGGATTATTCGGCACAAAAACAGTCACGTTTGTTTTTGATCCGGAAAATGAAAATCCTCGAGACATGCAACAAGATGGCTGGCAATCGATTTTAAATTCTTTTAAGCGATTTGTTGAAAAAGTTTAACCTAAGGCAACGTCTAAAATCATCATCACCGTAAAGCCGATTAGAAAACCAATCGTCGCTAAATCCATAGATTGATGGGATGTATGTTCTTTAGCATTTGGAATTAACTCTTCCACCACAACATAGACCATTGCCCCAGCAGCAAACGCAAGTGCATAAGGAAGTATGGCTATCATTTGAATCACGAGTAAAGCCCCAAGAACACCCGCAATCGGTTCTACAATACCAGAGGCCTGTCCATATAAAAACGCCCTCCCTCGACTCAATCCTTCACGCCGAAGAGGTAAAGATACCGCAGCTCCTTCCGGAAAGTTTTGTAAACCAATCCCAATTGTCAGAGCAATCGCGGCAGGTAAAGTTGCACCTCCTAATCCAAAAGCGACCGCACCGAAGGCAACACCCACCGCAAGTCCTTCAGGAATATTATGTAAGGTGATTGATAGCACTAATAAAATAGAGCGTTTGAGGGACGAAGGGACTCCTTCAGCTTTCTTTTCCCCAATATGCATATGGGGTAAAGTTTTATCCACGACGTATAGAAATCCACCACCACTTAAGAAACCAATCGCGATGATCAACCATGCCGGAAGGGTAAAAATATCAGGAGTGGTTTCGACAATATTAATGGCAGGACTTAATAAAGACCAAAACGTTGCAGCAATCATCACGCCACTGGCAAATCCTAACATCATATTAAAGATGGTTGGATTGATGGATTTAAAGAAAAAAACTAAGGCTGCACCAAGAGCGGTGACACCCCATGTAAATAAAGTAGCAAACAGGGCAAGTAAAACAGGATTTAAATCTAGTATTATATCCACGAATTTATTATACGCTCTATAAATATGAAGATTTTTTTTGCTTATTTTTTTTATTTTGCCCACCATTATTGTCTTAATTTTTGGGTGGTCATTGGTGATTTGATTGAAAAGAAGTTTACACTAAAAGAGAGGGGTCTCAGAAATGGAGAGAAAATATGAAAGCTTTTCGAGTCCGAGGTCGTTTAAATCAAGACGTCTCTATTAGCTTTAAGGTTTATCAATGGTTTGGTCGAATTAACTGCAACGCAAAAGGATTCACAGGGGCTCGTTCGATTGGCAGAATGGTCGTTAAACCAAAACGTAAGAACTTTATTTATCTCGACTTATCAGAAGGTTTGTTAGCAGTCTATGCCGTCAATGGCAATCTCACGTATTTACTTGCCGATCAATCCATCCATGGAGAAATAACCCAACCATTACCAGTTGGTAACTATCAAATTCGAATTATCGGAAAAGATGCTCAGTTTCACTTGGTCGTTTCAAAGAATCTTCACACATTTAAACCGATGGCTTAGCCTGGACACCAATACGGAAACCAACACCCCATTTGGTTAGGATTAATTTTGGTTTTTTTGGATTTACTTCGAGTTTCTTTCTTAAGTTGTGAATGTGAACGTTTAAAGCATTGGGGTTATCGACATAGTCATCTTGCCAAACACGGTTATAGATTTCTTCTTTCGTAAAGACTTTATTTGGGTTCATCGCTAACAACAATAGAATATTGAATTCACCTTTTGTTAAAGGGATTAAGGTTTTACCTTTGTAAACTTCATATAATTTCACCTTAATCGTGTAAGGCGGTATCGAGATTTCGTTATCAAAAGCAGTTGGTTGACTAAGACTGCGTCTAACAAGAGACTTCATCCTTGCCACCATTTCGACTTCAGAGAATGGTAAGGGGATGACATCATCAGCGCCTTCTTCAAGGTGAATGGCCTTTTCAACATCTTTCATTTTGTCAGTAATAACGACAAGGGGGATATTGGTTAATTGGCGAATCCTTCGAACAATCTTTCCATCCTCAGAAATTTTGGGGTTGACCACAACGATATCAAAGTGTTTCTCTTTTAAGTGTCTAATACTTTCATCTGGATCTTTTAATGTGGTTAGATGAAACTTTTCATCCACCAAAGCGTTTTCAAACTGCTTGATGGTGGTTGGTTCATTTTCAATAAAGAGTAGTTTTGCAAACATAATTTATTATTTAAAATTATATTAATTAAATATTAATAAAAAATTAGCAAAATATTAAATAAATCTTTGTTTTACGATTCTTGAATGCTAAGTTTTTATTAACTTTTTCGACAACATTTCAACAAGGGTGCCACTTAGAATTCAATTCATAAGGGGGTTATTCTGATGAATCCAATAAAGGTCTTTTATAAGCATCGTACCTATTTTTTGATGTCATTTTTAATCTTAGGGTTAATCTTACAACTTCCGTATCAAGGGCCGATTGTGAATAACGCAGTATTAACGAAGCAAACGATTTATGATTATGACGCTAGTGTAGATCAAACAAGCGTTAGTTCCATTCCTACCACAACAAATATGGTTTTGGGAGATGCCAATGATGGTGCTCAATCCTTCACGGTTTCCATCAGTGCAGTAACCGTTAGTACCCCAGATCTTGTAACCGTTGGACATATTAACTCCACAACCTTAACAGGCACCAGTGCTGGTCAATTTGTCGTTGGCTCACCGACATTAGCATCACTCGCAACCACTACGAATTTAACTTCAACTAAACGTCTATATGGTGTTCGAGTGAATGCCAATATTGATTTAACTTATTACGAAGATATTTCGGTTACTTGGGGTTGGCAAGCAGGGGGTGATGCGGGGGCATACACAGGTATTATCGCTGCATCTGTTGCCCCATCCGTAGAAAGTTGGAGTGTCATTGGAACAACCCAAAGATCCATGGCCTTATCCGCCTTAGGTAGTGTTAGTTTTTTAGACACTACCGATATGTTGACTGGCCAAGCAACAGCACGCTTTGCACTTATCTTTGGTTCAGAAGTAAGTAAAGTCGCCTTACGGAATTTTTCTTTAATCGTTGAGGGGTACTTAAGAACTTCACTAACGTCGGTGAGTGATCCTGGTTTTCTTCACATTGGTCGTTATCAAGTCAATGAAGCCTTTGTCTTTTCGGATTTTACCTTCCATGCCAATTATCTTTACCGAATTGGTGGTAACACGGTATTCCTTGATGGCGATGATGCTGGTGTTTCATTATCCTTTTCCAATACCTTTACGCCATTAATTATCAATGGGGCGACGTTTACATCTGCCGGCACGTATACGCTTTATTATCGTTATGTTGATCCGAATGAATTTGGTACGCAATCTGCTTCTGTGTCGATGATTGTGGACAATGAACCTCAAGTCTTAACTGGGATTTACGCGGTGGATGCTTTGGGAGCAACACTTTATCGATATGGGAATTATTTAAATAATATTGATGTCTATCCTCTTTATAACAACGCTGTAACGCCGGCGGAAAATGAAGCGCCAGTGAGTACCTCCCTTTTTACAACTTCCATGGCACACGGCACCTTACTTTTAAATCAAACTCAAAACGTGATTTCTTATGATGATGGGGTTGATCAATTCACCGATACTTTAACGTTTACGGTTTTACCACGAACTGGTTTAAGTATTAACGTGACAGGTGGAACACCGTTCACGATTGGTCAAAACTTCTCATTGAGTTTATACGCGATTCAAGGTTTGTTTGATCTTGGACCTGCTAACGTACCTGCCTATTTAAATCCTGCGACCGAAGGTTATTTTGAAACCAGTATTGCCGTAGGCGCAGCGCTAAATACCTTAGGAACATTTCCCGTTACCTTTACTTACCTTGTTAATGAAACCACGTTAACGACCATTGTGAATATTGACGTGATCCTCGCAGAAACCTTATTCTTTGGTAATTTAATTAACGATACGAATGATTGGGGTGCAACCACAACACCTGTTTATGGTAACCAAGTGAATGTGATGGATACGTTGGTGAATTCTCTTGATGCCTCAACCTCACTTGATTTCAAACTAAATACCTTTGCC
>JBEDGE010000115.1:0-4119 GCA_041174805.1 Bacillota bacterium | reverse complement strand
TTCAAAGTTTGGTTTATGAAACTGATAAAAAAGCACGATTACCAAGAGTTCGTCATCGTATTAAAATGTTTTTTAAAACCCTTGGAAAAATGATTGGTGCTCCGATTAAATTTATCTTTGGTGCAACTGGATTTCTCTATCGTGTAATTCGGTGGATCTTTAAACATTGGAAATTATTACTGATCTTGATCGTGGCAATTCTATTAGTTTATTTGGGAATACAAATCGCGGGGTGGTTTCAATAATGGACTTTATTTCATTACTTCTTTTTATTGGAACATTGGGTTTAATTGGGGCGATGATCTATCTCGATCTTGCAAAGTATAAATTCCATTTCTTCTTAGGGATTATTGTTTTAGGTGTTGCCCTCTATATTTATGGATTAATTGGTAATGGAGAAACGTTAAATACGATTGATTTGGTGCTCAAAGCTTTCGGTAATACGACTGCAATCTTAAGAGGTATCTTCCGTACAACCGAAATTAGTAATCGGATCAATAACGATTTACTTTTCCTTCTTTCAGCCTATGCGATTCACGTGATTGGTTTTGGATATACCTATATTTTAATTTTTGCTGTTTTCTTTAATAACCTTGCATTAAAGATGCGGTTCTTTTTACTTAAACGCAGACCCCATTATTTAATCTTGGGTGATGATGAAAAAGTAACTTATTTATTAAAGTCTTTTGAAAAAGAATCCAAGAAGCATCGGCAGTCCAAAGCGGTAAATGTCGCCTTACCAAAGGCTTTACTCACTGCCAAAGAAATCAACACGAAGTATACCTTTAAACCTGGGTTTACAACCTTTGATGTTGCCAATCAACGGGTTGAATCATTACTTGGATCTTCCAAACAAGAGATGACGTTGGTAAGTTTGTTGACAAAAGATACTGAAGTGATGGCGTTGGTAGAAAAACTGAATCGGTATTATCAACAAAATCCCAATAGCAAATTAAAGTCTTATATTTTATATCAAGATAAACAACACTTACCTATTTATGAATCCTTTAGTCAAGAAAAGCAAAAACTTCGATTTTTCTCATACCATCAACTGATTGCCCAACAACTCGTTTTAGAGTATCCACTCACTTCGTACTTGCCCAAGACGATGGTTAACTTTGAAAAAGCAACCTTAGAAGATGTCAAAATTAAGTACCATTTACTTGGATTTGGCCAAACCAACGAAGACATTTATCGCCATTTATTTGTCACCAATCAATTCCCACCAAAGGCTTCGAAGTTCTTTGGTAAGGAATTTACGAGTTACGCTAATCCACCGATTACGTACAACATTTATCGAGATCCTTCCATGAATCCAGGTGCGGTGAGAACCTTCTCAATCCCGTCGATGAATAAACGCGACTATTTACCACTTCCCCCTTTATCTGCAGAAACGGAAACCATCAATACAACCTTCAATGATGTTCAATTTTTAGATGCAATTTCAAATCATGTCAACAAATCAGATGATTATCAAATCTTTGTCATCGCTTTTGATAACGACGTATTTAACTTACGTGTTCTTCAACAAGTTCTTGGTTGGACCATTGAAAAGCGACTACAACGCTTCCAAATTTTCGTGCAAATCCTCAATCGCGATTATCAACAAACCAGTCAATTATTTAAAAATCCTCAGGTGATTCCATTTGGTTTTGGCGATTATGGTTATTCATTAAATCAAATTATTAATCCCGTGTTTACACAAATGGCGAAGAATATTCACGCCACCCTTAACCCACAAAAACCTTTTGATGCCTTACTCGCACAAGAGAAAGAAAGCTTGTTATATGAGGCAATTAGTCTACGCTTTAAACTTAACTTAATGGGATTAGATTTAGCGCCCCAACCAAAAGGTCTTTCCGAAGATAAATTTATGAAGCGTTATGACGAAGATGACCAATCGCGTTTTCACCAAGTTCATCCACGCGCCAAAAATGATTCAGATTTAAATCGTTACAAACCCGTTGCAAAGAAGATCCGTAACTTGTTAGCAAGACAAGAACACTTAAGATGGACAGCAAACCAGATGACACGTGGATATATTCCGATGAGTTTTGAAGAAATGGTGATGACAAAGCATTATGTTGATCATCAACTCAAGAAGGATGCCCGATTAACTTCATTTGAAGGTTTGTTTGAACTCCATGAAAAGTTGGTTCATGATTTAGAATTTAGTTTTTCCGATGCCGATGTGATTTATCCTTATTTCCACACGATGGATCATTTATATCAAGTGATTGAAGGCACACCTTTTAGTGTGGTAGACACGATTGATGAAAAAAATAATCAAACAATAGAAATGCCGATTACGGATACCGGTAACGTAAATAGTAAAATCAAGTCTTAATTATTTTTTGAGAATGGTTGATTGAATAAAAGGCACTTCAATTAATGGATCCAGTCTAGGAAAGAGGGGAATGGGTGGGTTGAGTTTTAAACCATTCACGACTTTTGGATCTGCAATCATCTTAAGGGTGGGTTTTTCTTTGGTGCCGAGTTGAAGGAAAAACGCATCAGAAGTTGTGACCAAAATTGGTTGATATAGCGTTCCAGAAACGTATAAAGTATAGATGAGTTGGTGCATGACCACTTGTAATGATTTTAATTTGTTGGGGTCTTTTGCTAGGTTCCACGGTTGGGTTTCATCAATGTATTTATTCGCTCTTGCCACGAGTTGGTTCACCTTTGCATAAGCCTCTGTAATTAATAATTGATTCATCAAGGTTTGATAATCTTGAATGGTTTGACTTGTTAAGGATGCTAGTTGATGATCGAATTCTGAAATAGGTCCTTGATAGTTGGGCACTACACCTTGGAAATATTTATTTACCATGTTAATCGTACGATTCAATAAATTACCGAAATCATTGGCAAGATCAGTATTAATACGTTCAACGAATTGTTCTGGACTAAATTGGCCATCACCACCAAAAACAGTTTCTCTAACGAGATAATATCGAACAGTGTCGACACCATATTTTTCCATTAACGGTAAGGGATCAATCACATTGCCTTTTGATTTGGACATTTTGGCATCTTTCATCATTAATAGACCATGAGCAAAAACGCGGTCGGGTAAACGTAAGCCTAAGGCCATGAGGAAGATGGGCCAATAAATAACGTGGAATCTGGTGATATCACTTCCAACAATATGAATCACTTCTGATTGTGGATCTTTCCAAAATTTTTCGTATAAATCTGGTTTTGCACTTCCATAACCTAATGCGGTGATGTAGTTGGTTAATGCATCTAACCAGACATAAACCACGTGACGAGGATCTTCTTTAACTTTGACACCCCAAGAAAACGAGGTTCTAGAAACACATAGATCTGCAAGGCCGGGTTTAATAAACGTATTAATCATCTCATTCTTTCGAGATTCAGGTGTTATGAATAGAGGATTTTTTTGATAATAATCCATCAAACGATCGGCATACTTGCTCATTCTGAAGAAATAAGCATCCTCCGCTTCAGGGTGAACGGCACGCTTACAATCTGGACACACTTTGGCTTCACCTATTTGAGTATCGGTCCAAAAAGATTCACAAAACTTACAATACCAACCTTGATATTTAGATAGATAAATATCGTCTTGTTTTAATAATTGACTAAAGATTTGTTGGACCACTTTTTCGTGTCGAGGTTCTGTTGTTCGAATAAAATCGTCATAACTGATGCGCATTTTAGACCAAAGTTCCTTGATTCCTACAACGACATCATCCACAAACTGTTGAGGGGATTTACCATTCTTTTCTGCGGTTTCTTGAATCTTTTGTCCGTGTTCATCCGTCCCCGTTAAAAAATAAGTGGGAACACCTGCTAGACGTTTATAACGGGCAAAGACATCCGTCACAACAGTGGAGTATGCGTGACCAATGTGTAGCTTTGCACTAGGGTAATAAATAGGTGTGGTGATATAAAATTTTGTTTTCATGGTTCTTATTATAAAGAAAAAAACCACTCTCTTATAAGAAAGTGGTTTTGATACTTTGATTTACTTTTTCGCGTAACGTTTGTTGAAGCGATCAACGCGACCGTCAATCTTGGTGTTGCGATCTTTACCAGTAAAGAATGGGTGGCAGCTTGCGCATGTGTCAACCCGTACTTCGTCTAGAATCG